>DATBWN010000174.1:0-6988 GCA_036514755.1 Dehalococcoidia bacterium
GAGCTACTCGACGCCATCCGCGCCTCCTACCTGCCCAACCTCCTCCTCGTCGGCGCCCCCGAAGGCGACCCTTCGACAGGCTCAGGGCGAGCGGCGGCTGACCTCACGCCCCTCCTGCGCGATCGCCCCGCCATCGACGGCAAGCCCACCGCCTACGTCTGCGAGCGCTACGTCTGCCAGGCCCCGACGACAGACCCGGCGGAGCTGAGACGGCAGCTAGGGCTCTAATGCGGCTGTCATTGCGAGGCTCGCCGCAGGCGAGCCGTGGCAATCCTTGACGGCACGCCCAAGATTGCTTCGCTTCGCTCGCAAAGACAGGGGACGGAGCGTAAGATCGACCGTGGAGCGCGAGATGCCGCTTTCGCGACGCCTCGACGGACGGTCATCGCAGGTGCTTCAGCCGCCTGCTGCATATCGCGCAGGATAGAAAAAGTGCCGGAGCAGTACGTCGCCACGGACAAGCGAACGGGGCTGGAGGTCGCGGTCACGGGCGAGTTCCCAGACCACCCCCAGGACCGCATCCGCATCGCCCGCACGACGAACCTCTTCGCCCGCCTCGCCTCCACCATCCTCTCGATGCCGCAGGAGAGCGAGCGGCGCGAGGCGTTCATCGCCGTCGAGACGCAGCTGGAGCTGGCGGACGCCCTCATCCGCCACGACATGGAGGAGGTGCAGCGCCTCGTCCAGGAGACGCTGCAGAAGCTGGGCATCACGCCCGACCAGATGCGAGCCATCGAGGAGGAGATACGCCGCCGCCTGGCCGACCTCGGCGGCCCATCGCCGGAGGACTCAGGCCCCGAGTAGGAGCGACGGCCGTTAGACGCCCTTCGTCCTGATCTCGGTCACCGGCTCCAGGGCGGTGGTCCCACCGGCCTGGTTGATGGCGATGTGCGCCATGCCCGTCTTCTCGCCGGCGCCGTGCCAGTGCTTCTCGTTGGGCGAGACGATGACGATGTCGCCCGGCTCGACGACGTTCTCCTGCGCCTCGTTGGCGACGATGCCCCTGCCTTCGACGATCACGAGCCCCTGCTCGAAGGGGTGCGTGTGCCAGACGGTGCGACCGCCGGGGCTGAACTTCACATAGCGGAGGAACAGCTGCGTCGCCGTCGATTGGTCGCTAAGGCCGGTGCTGTTCACCTCGCCGGTGAACACGGGCGGGCCGCCGGGCTGAAGCTTGGCGCCTTTGCTGCGGGCAACGTGCATCTGGGACCTCCTCCTTCTCACGATGAGCCAGACGCGAGCATACCAGAAGGCAGCCCGGCTCAGAACCAGCTCTGCTTGTCGACGACGTTGAGCAGCGGCTCGCCGCGGGCGAAGCGGCGGCAGTTCTCCACCAGCAGCGCGTCGCGACGCTCCCGCCAGACGGCCTCGCTGCCGGCGATGGCGACGTGGGGCGTCAGGAGCACGCCCGGCAGCGTCCACAGCGGGTGGTCGGCCGGCAGCGGCTCCGGGTCGACGACGTCCAGGCCGACGCCGGCCAGCCGGCCGGAGCGCAGCGCTTCGACGATGTCCTCCGTCACGGCGCAAACGCCGCGGCTGATGCTGACGAAGTAGGAGCCGCGCTTCATCCGCGCGAAGCGCGCCGCGTTGAACATGCCGCGCGTCTGCGGCGTCTCCGGCGTCGTCAGGATGACGAAGTCGGCCTCTCCCAGGCGCTCGTCCAGGCCGTCCGGCGTGAACAGCTCCGCCATGCCCGGCGGCTTCTCAGTCACGCGCGGGTCGCAGCCCAGGACGCGCATGCCGAAGGCGGCGCAGAGGCGCGCCAGCTCGCCGCCGGAGCCGCCGACGCCGACGACGAGCGCCGTCGACCGCGTCAGGTCGATGGCGCCGCGGCCGCGCCGCCACGTCCGCTGCAGCTGGCGCGGCAGGTATTCGTCGAAGCGGCAGGCCAGCGCCAGGACGAAGGCCATGGCGTGCGTCGCCAGGTACTCGTTGTAGATGCCGCGCGCGTTGGTGACGACCACGTCGCTGCGCACCAGCTCGTCGTAGAACCAGCCGCCGCCCAGCCCCGCCAGCGGCGCCGCGATCCAGCGCAGCCGCTTCGCCCGCCCGAAGAGGTCGCGCGGCAGCGTGCCGTAGACCGCGTCCGCGTCCTCGATCTCCGCGACCGCCTCGCTCGCGCCGCGAAACGACCGGACGACGGCGCCCGGCGCCGCCGCCGCGATGCGCGCCGGTAGGTCAGCCGCCGCGTCCGGCACCAGGAGCACGATCTTGAAGCTCACTCCACCCTCCCTTTCACGCCAGGCCAGCGCCCTCCATGCTAACTCGACGGCCGCGCGGTGGGTCATTCTGGTGCCGTTCGTCCTGAGCTTGTCGAAGGACGATTCGTTCGACCACCAACCGTGGTTCGACAGGCTCACCACGAACGGGTGGGCGTGTCGCGCCGTCCAGAATGACCCCACTACGGAAGACCGGCCGGCGTTTGACGGCCGCGCACTGCCTTCGCTAACATCGCCGAAGGTTCGGGAGGTGACTCCATGCCCCTGTACGAGTACTACTGTCCCCCCTGCGGCAGCCAGTTCGAGGTGCTGCGACCGGTGAGCAAGATGGACGACGCCGCCGTCTGCCCGGCCGGCCACACGACGAACAACCGCGTCCTCTCGCTCTTCGCGCCGCTGCGCCGCGCCCTCGGCGCCGGGACGGCCACGGCGACGCTGGAGCAGCCCTCGGCGGACGCCTGCTGCGGCGGCAGCTGCAGCTGCTGCTAACCAGCGCCAGAAGCAATGACGAGGGACGGGCGGGCGACCGTCATTTCGTTTTCGCCGGTCAGACGTAGTAGGGCTGAAGGCGCCGCGGCGTCGCCTGACGGCTCGTGACGCCGAGGTAGATACCAGCGCCGACGAGGAGGAGCGCAGCCTCGGCCGCCGTCAGCAGGCCGGCGAAGAATACGATGCTCTCCCAGAAGTCGGGCGGGAACATCTGGATCAGGTGGTCGGTAGCCGGGTTCAGCCGCCAGAAGTCGTTGCTGAACAGCACGCGGTGGAACTCGGTCCAGGCGCTGTCGAAGCCGGACATGGCGAAAGCGGACGCGGCGCCGATGGCGACGAGCATCAGTAGGCAGCCGGCGGCCACGCGCAGCGCCAGGCCGCGCAGCGAGACCTCCCGCGCCCACAGCACCACCGCCGCGACGTAGCCCAGGGCGTAGAGCAAGCTGAACTCCTGCACGCGGTTCAGCGCCAGGAAGCGGTCCTTGACGTCCTTCATGTGAGCCGTTTCGCGGGCGTTGAAGAGAGATATCTCGCGGTCGCCCTGATTCACACGGATGGAGAGGACGTCCTGGCCGCTCGCGAAGTAGGCGCGGATCTCGGCGGCGGCGCGCAGCAACTCGTCGCGGCTGACGCCCGTCGTCTGGACGGCGCCGAACTCGTCGACGGCGTAGCGATAGACGCGCTGCTCGTCCGCCAGGAAGCGGACGTTCGTCGTCACGATGGCGACCGGCACCGCCAGGACGAAGAGAAAGGCTGCTAGGAAGCGAAAGGCGCCCACCACTAGCCTCCCCGGCCTGAGGCGCCCCGCCACGTCTCGGTCTTGGGTTGGTGGTATCGTAGGCTCGACCGGCGAGGCTGTCAACGGCCCAGCTGCCAGCAGATCTTAGCCCGCGCGCGAGGCCCACCATGCTCAGCGAGGAAGAGAAGGCCAGGTACGAAGAGCTGCGCGCCATCATCGCGCGGCTGCGGGCGCCCGACGGCTGCCCCTGGGATCGGGAGCAGACGCACCAGAGCCTGCGTCCCCACCTCATCCAGGAGGCCTACGAGGTGCTCGCCGTCCTCGACGCCGGCGACGTAACCCGGCTGCCCGAGGAGCTGGGCGACCTCCTCTTCCAGGTGCTCCTCCACACGCAGCTGGCGGACGAGGCGGGCGAGTTCACGATGACGGAGGTGCTCGCCGGGCTGGCGGCCAAGCTGATGCGTCGCCACCCGCACGTCTTCGGCGAGCGGCGGCTGGAGACCGCCCAGCAAGTCGTCGAGCAGTGGGAGGAGCTGAAGCGGGGCGAGCGCGCCGCCGAGGAGTCGGCGCTGGCCGGCGTGCCACCGGCGATGCCCGCCCTCGACTACGCCCGCGAGCTGCTGCGCCGCGCCGAAGCGGCGGGCTTCGCCTGGCCGGAGCGCCGCGACGTCCTCGCCAAGCTCACGGAGGAGCTGGAGGAGCTGTCGCAGGCCTCTTCGCCGGAGGAGGCGGCCGACGAGCTCGGCGACCTGCTCCTCAACCTGGCTAACTACGCCCGCTACCTCGGCATCGACGCCGAGGAGGCGCTGCGCCAGGCGGGCCACAAGTTCCGCCGTCGCTTCGCCGCCGTCGAATCCCGCGCCCGCGCCCGGAACGTCGACCTCAAGGCCCTCTCGCGCGACGAGCTGATGGGCCTCTGGCAGGAAGCGAAGCAAGAGGCCGGCGCCTAGGCAGCGCTACACGCAGCCGGGCATGGGTGGCTTCGCACCGTGGCCGGAGAACTGGGGGTACAGGGGGCGCAGCCCCCTGACGGGGAGTCTGAGGGGTGTCCCCTCAGGGAATCTGCTTCCTCGAAGCGAATCAAACAAGCCCGAGGCAGGCCGAGGGCGCAGGATGCGGAGCACGCTTGGCACCGTATGTTATCCTGCGCCAGGCACGACAGCGCATTTGCACGCGAGCGAGGAGGAGTCATGACCGCCCAGAAAGAGAGCGTCGTCACGGCGGAGCGGTTCGCGCAGGGCATCAGCTACGAGGAGTGGCTGAAGCGCATCGACCGCAACCAGGACAAGTTCGTCGAGAACTACGAAGGCACGCGGCCCAACGCAGAGGACGTCGCCGCGATCAAGGCCCTCATGGCGAAGGCGGGCGGCCCGGCCAGGTGCCTCGCCCTCGGCGAGCCGTGGTGCCCGGACGTTTTCCGCGGCCTGCCCGCCGCCGCCAAGCTCTGCGAGGCAACGGGCCTCGAACTGCGCATCTTCTTCCGCGACCAGAACCTGGACATCATGAGCGAGTTCCTCAACAAGGGCGAGTTCCAGTCCATCCCCACGCTCGTCTTCTACACCAAGGACATGAAGTACCTCGGCCACTGGATCGAGCGGTCGCAGAAGACGCGCGACGAGATGCCGATGCTCCAGGGGATAACGGGCAAGATGCGCGAGCCCGACCTCTCGCCGGAGGAGCGCCAGAAGTACATGGACGAATACTCAGCGTTCCAGCGCGGCCCCGTCTGGGCCGCCTGGCGCGACGCCGAGATCCGCGAGCTCCGCGAGTTGCTGGAGGCGGCCTGCCGGTAACCCAGCGCAGAGTACAGAGTACAGAACGTCCGCTATGCACTCTGCACTCTGCACTCAGCACTCTGATTGACGCCCCTTCCGCCGCGCCCTACGCTCGAATAGCCGCTTAGCGCTCGGCTAAGGAGGAGCGAGGGTTGGTCGGGACGTTCCGGATCGGTCGCCTCTTCGGCATCGAGATCAGCGTCCACTGGAGCTGGCTCTTCATCTTCTTCCTCGTCACCTGGACGTTCGCGACCGGCATCCTGGAGGAGTTCTACCCGGACTGGACGGGCTCGCGGCGCTGGGTGGTGGCCAGTGCCATCTCCCTCATCTTCTTCCTCTCCATCCTCCTGCATGAGATGTCGCACTCCTTGCTGGCGCGGCGCTACGGCATCCCGGTTTCCAGCATCACGCTCTTCGTCTTCGGCGGCGTGTCAAACCTGGCCAAGGAGCCGGACAACGCGCGACAGGAGTTCTGGATCGCCATCGTCGGGCCGCTAACCAGCCTGGCGATGGCGCTGCTCTTCACGGCAGGCTACTTCGTCCTCAGCCCGTTGGAGGAGGGAGCCGGCGGCGTCTCTGCCAACCTGGCGGTGATCAACTTCGCCATCGGCATCTTCAACCTCGTGCCGGGGTTCCCGCTGGACGGCGGGCGCGTCCTGCGCAGCGTCTTCTGGGCCCAGAAGCGCAACCTGCTCGCCGCGACGCGCATCGCCTCCAACGTCGGCCAGGCCGTCGCTTACGGCATCATGGCCATCGGTGTCGCCTCCTTCTTCTTCGTCGACGTGATCACGGGCATCTGGTTCTTCCTCATCGGCAACTTCCTGCGCTCGGCCTCCATCGCCAGCTACGAGCAGCTGTTCCTGGACACCGTGCTCAAGGGCATACCGGCGAGCGCCGTCGCCCGCCAGGACTACGTCACCGTCCCGCCGGAGCTGACGCTGGCGCAGCTGGTGGAGGAGCACGTCCTCGCCGGTCACGGCCGCTGCTTCCCCGTGGTCGCGGGCAGCGAGCTGCTGGGCCTGGTCACGCTGCAAGACCTGCGCCAGGTGCCGCGTGAGGAGTGGCCGACGACCTCCGTCTACCGGGCGATGACGCCCCTGAGCAAGCTGCGGACGGCCAGCATGCGCGACGACCTGCCCTACGTCCTCGCCCAGATGGCCGCCGGCGACGTCAACCAGGTGCCGCTCATGGACGGCCGCGAGCTCATCGGCCTCATCCACCGCAGCGACGTCATTCGCTACATCCAGGTGCGCCAGGAGATCGGCACCGGCGCCACGACGGCCTGAAGCCCCCCTCCGTCCTTCGGGCTACTGGACGAACCGTCAGGCCGACACGCAGAGCGACGGGGCCACCTTCATCGATGCGCTTGGTGCTCCGGTGGGTCTTTAGCTGTAAGCGCGTCACAAATAAATAACCTCGCCAGTTCACCGTTGCCGGTGGACGACGAGGAAGATTCGCCTGTAGTATCGACCAAGATCGCCTACAGTCAAGCCCTATGACGAGATCTTAGCAGGAAAGTTACGAAGACGTGGCCGATCGCGTCATTCTCTTCATCGATGCCCAGAACGTCTACCGAGGGGCTAGGGCCGCTTTCTTTCGCGATGTGCCTGCTACGCCGATAACTAAGGGCTACCGCTTCCCTCACCCCCATGGCCAGCTCGACCCTATCGCCTTAGGCAACCTTATCTGTTCACGGCCCCCTCCAGGACACTCCAGAGTTCTCCACGAGGTTCGCATCTACACAGGCCGACCAGAATCATCCAAGC
>DATBWN010000175.1:0-7757 GCA_036514755.1 Dehalococcoidia bacterium
CGTCCAGGCCGCCGGCTACCACGACGCGAAGCCCGCCTTCGTCGGCCGCGGCGTCGCCGTCGGCGACCGCGGCGCCGGCGGCGGCCAGGCGAACGCCGCCGTCACGCTGCGTCCGGACGGGCGCGTCATCCTCGGCACGCCCGTCTTCGACCAGGGCAGCGGCACCTACACGACGCTGCGTCAGGTCGTCGCCGAGGAGCTGCACATCCCCCCCGGCCAGATCGAGGTGGAGGCCTGGGACACCGACTCCGTTCCCTTCGACGCCGGCGTCGCCGGCAGCCGCCAGACGCGCATCGCGACGCAGGTGGCCTACCAGGCGGCGCAGGAGACGAAGAAGGCGCTGCTCGCCCTGACGGCGCGGACGCTGGGCTGGCCGGAGGCGCGTCTCTCCCTGCGCGGCGGCGCGATCTGGCGCGCCGATACCGAGGAGAAGATCGCCTGGCGCGAGGTGCTCTCGCGCGCCGGCGAGCGCGTGAAGGGCGAGGCCCACATCGCCGACATGGAACGCCTGCACTTCACGTCCTTCATCGCCCAGGTCGCCGAGGTCTCGGTCGACCCGGAGACGGGCGAGATCAAGCTCCTCAAGTTCACCACCGCCCACGACGTCGGCCAGATCATGAACCCCATCGGCCACCAGGGGCAGATCAACGGCGGCGTGCTGCAGGGCGTCGGCTACGCCCTCATGGAGGAGCTGCGCGTCGAGGACGGCCGCGTCACCAACCCCTCGTTCGGCGACTACAAGATCCCGACGACGCGCGACCTGCCGGAGCTGAGGACGGTGCTGCTGCCGGCCGAGCGCGGCATCGGCCCCTACAACATCAAGGCGATCGGCGAGCACCCGACGATACCGGTGGCGCCGGCGATCATCAACGCCATCCACGACGCCTGCGGCGTTCGCATCCGCGACCTGCCGGCGACGGCCGAAAAGGTCTACAGGGAGCTACGGTCCAAGGGCTAGAGCCCTGTCATTGCGAGCGAAGCGAAGCAATCTTTGACGCCGCGTCCAGGGTCGCTTCGTCGCGGAGCTTGTCCTGAGCGCGGCCGAAGGGCTCCTCGCAACGACACAGGAAGGCAGCTAGCCCAGCGCCGGACCCACCGTCTCTCGCCAGCGGCGGAAGGCGTCGATGCGGCCCTGCGAGGAGCCGAAGTCGCCGACGGCGAAGACGCGCAGGTGCGTCGCGTCGAGGTCGGCGAAGGCCTTGGCGGCCTTGATCCAGTCGTCCGGGCTGTCGTTGGGTGCGATGCGCACGCCGCACTCGATGCCGATCTTCGAGGGGTCACGGCCGGCCGCGCGCGCGTAGCCGTGGAACCGCTCGAGCAGCGCCCTGAACTCGTCGTTGGCCGGGAACTGGGGGAACCAGCCGTCGGCCAGCGTCGCGATGCGCTTGATGACCGGCTCGACGACCTGGGTGAAGGAGCCCATCCAGATCGGGATGGGCCGCTGGACGGGCATCGGGTTGAGGCCCATGCGGTCGTAGTGGTGCCAGCGGCCCTCGAAGGTGACGAGCTCCTCCGTCCAGAGCTTGCGCAGTAGCTGCACCTGCTCTTCCAGGCGGCGGCCGCGCGTCTTGAAGTCCTCGTTCAGCGCCTCGTACTCCATCCAGTTGCGCCCGACGCCGACGCCCAGCCGCAGGCGGCCGCCGCTGAGCAGGTCTAGCTCCGCCGCCTGCTTGGCGACGACGCCCGTCTGGCGCTGCGGCAGGATGAGGATCGCCGTCACGAGCTCCAGCGTCTTCGTCACGGCGGCGATGAAGCTCAGGAGGACGAAGGGCTCGTGGTAGGGCTGGTCGTAGGTATGAACGCGCTCGCTGGGCCGCAGGCGGTCCGGGTGGCCGCCCATGACGTGCTCGGCCTGGAGGACGTGGTCGAAGCCGGCGCCCTCCGCAGCCTGGACGAAGTCCTTGATCTGCGCCGGGTCGTTGGTGATATCGGCGTTGGAGAGCGTGACGCCGTACTTCATGATGCTCCCGTTCTAGTCGCTAGCCCCATACCTTGCGCGCCGTCTCGGCGACCAGCTCCAGCTTGCGCCGCTGGTCGTCCCAGGTCAGGAGGTTGCCCGGCGCCGTCGAGGCGAAGCCGCACTGCGGGCTGATCGCCAGGTTCTCGAAGGGTACGTACTTCGCCGCCTCGTCGATGCGCCCCCGCAGGTCGTCGATCTCCTCCAGAGCCGGCTCTTTCGAGCTGATGAGCCCGAGTACGACCACCTTGTCTTTGGGCATGAAGCGCAGAGGCTCGAAGCCGCCGGCGCGCTCCGTGTCGTACTCGAGCAGGAAGCGGTCGCACTTCAGCTCGCTGAACGCCCGCTCGGCCGCCGGCTCGTAGCTGCCCTCCGAAGCCCAGGCGCTGCGGTTGTTGCCGCGGCAGACGTGGAGGCCGACCGTGGCGCCGCCCGCCTTCGCGACCTCGATGACGGCGTTGTCGGCGGCGATGACCTCGTCCAGGTTCTGGCCCAGGAGGCTGCTCGCCGGCCCCATGGCGTAGGTCAGCGAGTCGAGCTGGAAGTAGGAGACGCCCTCCTCCAGGAGCAACCTGACCTCGGCCTGCATGAAGCCGACGAGCTCGCGGACGAGGTCCTGGCGCGTGGGGTAGAACTGGTCGCTGAGGCCGGCCTTGAACCACATGCCGACGCGGGAGAAGATGCCCGGCATCGTGGTCTTCCAGGGCCCGGGCGCGTGCCGCTGCAGGAACGCCGCTTCGCCGTCTGTCATGCGGCCGACCTTGCGCAGCTTGCCGCCCACGACCTGGGTGATCTCGCCGACCTCGGTTAGGGTCTGCTCCGCCAGCTCGCTGCCACGCCCCTGCCAGAGGCGCCGGCCGCCCCTGATGTTTTGGAAGAAGGAGGCGCGCTCCGGGTCGTCGACGAAGCCCTCGAGGCCGTTGCTCAGCGGCCCGTACCAAACTCCTCGCCGGTACTCGCCGTCCGTAAGGACGTCGACGCCGGCCTGTCGCTGCATCTCCAGCGCCGCCAGGACCGACCTGTCCTCGACCTCACGCAGCTGCTCGTCCGTGATCCGGCCTTCCTTGTGCGCTTGGCGCGCCGCCAGGAGCTCCGGCGGCCGGAGAAGGCTGCCCACGTGGTCCGCCCGATACTTCGCCGCCATCTCCCTCTCCGACTCTGCTTCCCGCCGGGGCTCGCTCGGAGGGAGGCCATCCCTCGCCCGTGCATTCTAGGCGGCGAAGGGAAGAAGTAACAAGCAAGCAGTAACGTCAGCTTGACGCCCCGTCTAAGCGCCAATTAACATCCACCCTAACCCCGCTCTGAGACCAACCTAGACCGAGGGACGCTGGCTGATGGCGAACGGCACGACGCGCTACGTTCGCTACTTGCACGATGGGGTCA
Source organism: Dehalococcoidia bacterium (assembly GCA_036514755.1). Taxonomy (GTDB): domain Bacteria; phylum Chloroflexota; class Dehalococcoidia; order DSTF01; family WHTK01; genus WHTK01. The sequence continues at coordinate 3,341 of DATBWN010000175.1, forward strand.
CCTCTTACGGCATCCGCGAAGGCGATACGATCCGCCGCCTGGACGGCGACCTCTTCGATAGCCCGCGGCCGACGGGCGAGACGGTGCCCGTCTCCGCGGTGCGGCTGCACGTCCCCATCGACCCGAAACGCGTGCAGAAGGTCATCGGTGTCGCCAGCAACTTCAACATGCCGGACCGGCCGCCGCGCAAGGTGATCCACACGCGCCTCTTCGCCAAGCTGCCCTGCAACCTCGTGGCCCACGAGACGGATGTCGAGCTGCCGCCGGACTGCCAGCACCTGCACCACGAAGGCGAGCTCGTCGTCGTCATCGGCAAGAAGGGGCGCTTCATCCCCCCGGATGACGTGAGGAGCTACGTCTTCGGCGTCACCGTCGGCAACGACGTGAGCGACGAGACCTGGTACGGCGAGCGCAACGGCGTCGAGGAGCCCTCCCGCCTCATCTCCAAGGCCTGCGACACCTGGTCGCCCCTGGGGCCGGAGATCGTCGCCGGGCTCGACTACGGCGACCTCAATATCCAGGTGCGTCTCGACGGCGAGGTCGTCTCCGAAGGCCGCACCAGCGAGATGATCGACAGCGTCGAGAAGGTAGTCAGCTACCTCAGCGCCTATATGACGCTGGCCCCCGGCGACCTCATCTACATGGGCTGCCCGCCCTGGGCGCCCGGTAAGCGGGAGATGCAGGTCGGCCAGACCATCGAGGTCGAGATTGAGAGCATCGGGACGTTGCGCAACCACATCGTCGCCATGAAGGGTGGCCTGCCGCTGCCGACGCCCTGAGTCTGTGTGTTTCACGGCACGAATCGAGTGAGAGAACGGAGGGCTTCCCAGTGACCAACGACAACGTCACCCGCTACGTCCGCTTCACGCACGGTGGGCGGACTTCCTACGGCATCCTCGAGGGCGAGACGGTGCGCGAGCTGGAGGGCGACCTCTTCGCGAACCCGCGGCCCACGGGAAAGACGGTCCGCCTTGCAGACGCGACGCTGGAGGTGCCGCTCGACCCCGACCGCGTCCACAAGGTCATCGGCATCGCCGGCAACTACAACTTCCCGGACCGGGAGCCGCGCGTCGTGCCCCACCCGCGCTGGTTCGCCAAGATGCCCAGCTCCCTCAACAAGCACGAGGGCGCCGTCGACCTGCCGCCGCACGCCACCAACCTCAACTTCGAGGGCGAGCTGGTCATCATCATCGGCAAGGAAGGCCGCCACATCTCGGAGGCGGACGCCCCCAGCTACGTCTTCGGCGTCACCGTCGGCAACGACTGGAGCGAGAACACCTGGTACGGCGAGCGCCTGGGCGTGCAGGAGCCTTCGCGCATCATCTCCAAGTCGATGGACACCTGGGCCTGCCTCTACCACACCATTTACGCCGGCCTCGACTACAGCGACCTCGGCCTCGAGATCAGGCTCAACGGCGAGCTGGCGGCGAAGGGCCGCACCAAGGACATGACAACGAGCGTGGCGAAGCTCATCTCCTACCTCAGCCACTTCATGACCGTGCAGCCCGGCGACCTCATCTACACGGGCACCGTGGCGCCGCCCAGCTTCCCGGGCATTCGCCGCCAGATGCAGGACGGCGACGTCGTCGAGGTCGAGATCGAGAAGATCGGCACGCTGCGCAACCGCGTCGTCGCCATGAAGGGCATGGACGGCCTGCCGGCCTTCGTCAAACCGGACCCGAACGCCGTGCCGCCGCCGGGGCCGCCGGGCGGACGGCCAGCGGGCGCGCCGCCGGCCGGCGCGCCGGGGAGGGCTCAATGAGCGACATCCCGGCCTTCCAGGTAGACCCCTTCTGGCCGAAGCCCCTGCCCAACAACTGGATCCTCGGCCAGGTCTCCGGCATCGCCGTCGACGAGCGCGACCACGTCTGGCTCGCCCACCGCCCCGGTTCGCTGACCGAGCGCGAGGCCGGTCAGGTGCAGAACCCGCCCTGGGCCGACTGCTGCACGCCGGCGCCGCCGGTGCTCGAGCTCGATCCGGAGGGCAACGTCGTGCGCGCCTGGGGCGGCGCCAGCGACGGCGAGCTCTGGCCGCGCTCCGAGCACGGCATCTACATCGACCAGGACGGCAACGTCTGGCTCGGGAGCATGGACGAGATCGTCCTCAAGTGCGCGCCGGACGGCAAGCGCCTGCTCTCCCTCGGCGAGCGCAGCCCGCCGCCCGCGGCGCCTCCGCCGGCGGCGACGCCCGGGCCGCGGCCCGCCCCGTCCCCGACGGGCGCGATCCGCATGCCGCCCGGCAACAGCAACGACCTCACCCGCTTCGGCGCGCCGACCGACATCGCCGTCGACCTGGACGCCCACGAGGCCTTCATCACCGACGGCTACCGCAACCGCCGCATCATCGTCGTCGACTCGGAGACGGGGGCGTACAAGCGCCACTGGGGCGCCTACGGCGAGAAGCCGGACGACGTGCCGCTGCCGGACTACGCGGCGGGCGAAGCGCCGATTCGCCACTTCCGCAGCCCGATCCACGCCGTCCGCATCGGCAACGACGGCCTGCTCTACACCGCCGACCGCCCCAACAACCGCATCCAGGTCTTCCGCAAGAGCGGCGAGTTCGTCAAAGAGGCGTTCATGGCCACCTGGACGCTGGCGATGGGCTCCGTCTGGGACATCGACTTCTCGCCCGACGCCGACCAGACGTTCATGTACGTCCCGGACGGCACGAACATGAAGGTCTGGATCCTGACGCGAAAGGACCTGCAGGTCGTCGGCAGCTTCGGCCGCGGCGGCCGCCAGGCCGGCCAGTTCGAGTGGGTGCACAACCTGGCCTGCGACTCGAAGGGCAACATCTACACGAGCGAGGTGAACACCGGCAAGCGGGTGCAGAAGTTCGTCAAGCAGGGCTAGCCGGGCTCCGCCGCCTTTGCGTTAGCCTCGAAGGGGCAGACGAATGAACACGACCTGGGTCAACATGATCGGCGCGCAGGTGCGCCACGACGGCCGCAAGTACCCCGGCCGCTACTTCGAGGCCGGCGCCGGCGAGCCGCTGATCCTCCTGCACGGCGGCGGCGGCTACGCCGAGAACTTCACCCGCAACGTCATGGTCTACGCGCGCTACTTCCACGTCTTCGCCCTGGACGCGGCCTGGTTCGGGCTGGGCCCGCAGCCGCCCTTCCAAGAAGACATCATGGCCGTCTGGCTCGATCAGCTCATCGACTTCATCGACTGGAAGGGCTTCGACTCGGCCCACGTCGAAGGCCAGTCGATGGGCGGCTGGACGGCGATGAGCCTGGCGCGGGAGCATCCGGAGCGCGTCCGCAAGCTCGTCCTCACCACCGCCACCGGCTTCACGCTGAACATCCCGGAGATGCAGCGCCGCGCGCCGCCGGCGTCGCCCGCCGGCGCCGCTCCTCGACCGGCCGCTTCGATCGCGGACGAGGCGCTGCTCAACCCCACTTTCGAGAACGTCAAGCTGCGCATGCGCGGCCTCGTCGCCGACCCGCAGCGCATACCGGAGGAGCTGGTGCGCATCCGGATGAAGATCTACGGCATGCCGGAGGTGAGCGCGTCGATGCTGAAGGCCACCGCCGCCTATCGCGCCGCGCGCCTGGGCGGCGACTCGCCGGCCAGCAAGCACTGCCTCGGCGAGAAGGAGCTGGGCGAGATCAAGGCGGCCACCTTCGTCTACTGGGGTGAGAAGAACGTCACGCCGCCGGCCGTCGGCGAGGCGCTCGCGCGCGCGATCCCGAACACGCGCTACTACTGCAACCCGGACACCGGCCACTGGGCCCAGTTCGAGCACGCGGACGTCCACAACCGCGAGGTACTCCGCTTCCTGACCGGCGACGAGACGCTGCAGCCGCTCAGCTACGAAGAGGCCTAGGGGCTTGTCGCGGGCGAGCGGCCCGCCCTAATCTTAAGGGGCTTAAGTAGGTACCAATAACCTCTTGTCAGGCAGGCTTATGCGCCGCATAATCCTGGCCGACTCTGTAGAACGCCTACATGAGACAGAAGCTGAAGGAGTTACGGGAATGCCGCTAGGACTGGGTCTCGCTTCGTCGCACGCTCCCGGGATGTGGGCCGCTCCGGAGACCTGGGGGCGCTTCTTTGACCGCATGCCGGACGAGATCAAGAACCACTTGCCCTACACAGCGAAGGTGGAGTTCGAGTCGCTCGATATCCGGCAGGACTACTACAACCGCATCCACGCCGCCTTCGCCGTGTTGCGCGAGCAGTTCCAGCAGTACAAGCCGGACGCGCTGATCATGATCGGCGACGACCAGGGCGATATGTTCGACGACGCCTGCAACCCAACCTTCTCCGTTTACACCGGCGAGGAGCCGATGTGGGGCCTCGACATTCGTGACCGCATGAGCGGCGGCGCCACCTCCTTCATGCGTCCACCCGGCGAGATCAAGAAGGCCTACTTCAAGAACCACGTCGAGCTCTCGAAGGTGCTGCTCAAGGGCCT
>DATBWN010000176.1:0-2613 GCA_036514755.1 Dehalococcoidia bacterium
GTTCGAGAGCCGTCCCCTCTTCGGCAAGCGCGTCCTCGTCACGCGCACGCGTCAGCAGGCGAGCGCGTTGTCGGGCCTGCTGCGCCGCGAAGGCGCCCTGCCCGTCGAGCTGCCGGCGCTGGCGCTCGCGCCCGTGGCGACAGACGCCGACCTAGATGCGGCGGTAGAGCGGCTGCAGTCGCGTGCCTACGCCTGGTGCCTCTTCACCAGCACCAACGCCGTCGACTTCGTCTTCGCCCACGTCGACCGCACCGCCCACGATTCGCGCGTCTTCGCCGGCTGCCGCCTGGCGGCGCTCGGCAGCGCGACGGCGGCCGCCCTCGCCGCCCGCGGCCTGCGCGCCGACCTCGTAGCAAGCGAGTTCACCGCCGCCGGGCTGCTGGACGCCTTGCCATCCAACCTGCGCGGCGCCCGCGTCCTCCTGCCACGCGCCGAGGGCGGCAGCCCCGAGCTCGTCGAAGGGCTGCGGCGCCGCGGCGCGACGGTGGACGAGCTCGTCCTCTACGAGTCGAAGGTGCCGGCCGCGGCCGACGCCGACGCCCTGCGCCTCATCCGTGAGAGGCGCATCGACGTCGTCACCTTCGCGTCGTCGTCCTCGGTGCGCAACCTGGCGACGCTCCTCGGCGACGACTTCGCCCGCCTGCGCGACGCCGTTGTCGCCTGCATCGGGCCGGTCACCGCCGCAACAGCGCGGGAGCTGGGCTGCGACGTGCAGGTCGAGCCGGCGGTGCACACCGTCCCGGCGCTGGTCGAGGCGCTGAAGGCGCGCTTCGCGGAGAAGAAGGCGTGACGGGCTGTCATTGCGAGGCTCGCCGCAGGCGAGCCATGGCAATCTTTGAGGTGCCGTCAAAGATTGCTTCGCTTCGCTCGCAATGACAACCTGGAACTGCAATGAGCCGCATCCGCCCCCTCGCGCTCTGCCTCTTCCGCCGCGACGACGGCGCCATCCTCGTCGCGCCCGGCTACGACACGGTGAAGCGCCAGCGCTTCTACCGGCCCCTCGGCGGCGAGATCGAGTTCGGCGAGCTTGCTGAGGACGCCGCGCGCCGCGAGGTGCGCGAGGAGATCGGCGCCGAGGTCGACGGCCTGCGCCTGCTCGGCGTCTTCGAGAACCTCTTCGTCTACCAGGGCGAGCCGGGCCACGAGCTCGTCTGGCTGTTCGAGGGTCGCTTCGTCGACCCGTCGTTCTACGCGCGAGAGGTCATCGACTGCGACGAGGGCGGCGCCCGCTTCGAGGCGCACTGGGTGCCGCTAGACCTCTTCGTCCGCGGCGAGGCGCCGCTCTATCCTGACGGGCTGCTAGAGATGCTACTCGAAGACCCCCAACAGCTATAATTCAGGCCTGCGAAGGTGGGGGTGGATGGCGCTTAAGCCCTATCAGACCGCAATGGCAGCCGAGTACTTCGTCATGTCGGCGCTGTACCGGCTTGGTCTAGATGCTTCTCTCACGCTTGGAAACCGGAAGCAAATCGACATCGTTGTGGAGCGGCCTGGTCGAATTCCCATTACGATCGACGTCAAGGGCGTATACGGCAAGGGCCCGTGGTTACTGACCGAGGCGGACCCCGCACCTGGCCACTTTCTCGTCTTCGTATCATTCGAGGGCACCGCGGCTGCATCCACGAGCCCGACCTCCTTCATCATTCCAGCTCAAGAGCTCACTCAGTTCCTGAAGCCCATCACCAAGTGGAGCACAGGCAAGACGAAGTACAGCGACGTTTCGTACGCTCGGATCAGAGACTCGAACTACCGAGAGGCATGGCATCTCATTCGAGACGCTGTAGGCGACCCTTCATGACCACCACCACCCGCCTGCCGGCCGCCTTTCGGCGCTTCCGGCGCCTGCGCCGCAGCGAGGCCCTCAGACGCCTCGTCGCCGAGACGCGGCTCGACCCTCGCGACTTCGTCTACCCTCTCTTCGTGACGCACGGCCTCGGCGTCCGCAACGAGATCGAGTCGATGCCGGGCCAGTATCAGCTCTCGCTCGACCAGCTGGCGGCGGAGGCGCGCGAGCTGCGTGAGCTGCGCATCCCCGCCGTCCTCCTCTTCGGCCTGCCGGCGGCGAAAGACGACGCCGGCTCCGAGGCCTACGCCCGCGACGGCATCGTCCAGCAGGCGGCGCGGGCGCTGAAGGACGCGTACCCCGACCTCTGCGTCATCTGCGACGTCTGCCTCTGCGAGTACACGTCGCACGGCCACTGCGGTGTCCTGAGCCAGTCGAAGGGCGGCATCGTGACCACAGCGGGCGAGGTCGACAACGACGCGACGCTGGAGCTGCTGGCGCGCACCGCCGTCAGCCAGGCGGAGGCCGGCGCCGACATGGTGGCGCCCAGCGACATGATGGACGGCCACACGGCCGCTCTGCGCGCCGCGCTCGACGACGCCGGCTTCGGCATGACGCCGGTCATGGCCTACGCCGCAAAGTTCGCCAGCGCCTTCTACGGGCCCTTCCGCGTCGCCGCCGAGAGCGCACCCGCCTTCGGCGACCGCCGCGGCTACCAGATGGACCCGCCCAACGCCCGCGAGGCCCTGCGCGAGATCGAGGCCGAGGTCGCCGAGGGCGCCGACATCGTCATGGTCAAGCCGGCCCTCGCCTACCTGGACGTGCTCTCG
>DATBWN010000177.1:0-2658 GCA_036514755.1 Dehalococcoidia bacterium
TGGCCCGGGGCCTCGACTGGCTGCTGCACCGGGCGCGGCATCGGCGCGACCACATCGAGCAGATTGAGGCGGCGGTGGGCGGACGCGCCTAGATTCTTCGCGGAGCCTGCCCTGAGCGAAGCCGAAGGGCTCAGAATGACAGAAGAGAGAGGCTGCCTACAGCTCGTTCAGCACGTCGATGAGCTGGCGGATGCGGCCGTAGAGGTGCTGCGGGTAGAAGGCGAGGCGCTGCAGTTCCAGGGCGTCCTCGTCTCGCACCTCCGCGAATGTGGGCTCGATGACCTCGAAGGCGCCCTGCTCGAGCAGGTCGGCGAAGTCGTGGTTGAGGCGCTCCAGGGTCGCCGCGTCGGGGGCGCGCCGGAGGCGGAGTATGAGGCGGTCGCCGACGAAGCGGGCGGAATCGTAGTTGCCGTAGAAGCGCTCGATCTCGTCGACGGCCTCCTGGGGCGTGGTCGCGACGCGCAGGAGGGCGAGGTCTGACTCGAGGATGAAGCGGCGGCGCAGGACCTGGTCGCGCAGGAAGATGAGCCACTCGCGCCAGTAGACGCTGCCCTCCGGCTCCAGGAGGACGATGGGGTGGAGGTCGCTCTTGCCCGTCTGGGTGAGCGTGAGCAACTCGAAGGCCTCGTCCAGGGTGCCCCAGCCGCCGGGGAGGAGGACGAAGGCGCTGGACTCCTTCATGAACGTTACCTTGCGGGTGAAGAAGTACTTGTAGTTGATCAGCTTGCCGTCTTTGGCGATGTAGATGTTGGCTGGGTTCAGTCCGGGCAGGCGGATGTTGGCGCCGAAGCTCTGGGCGGCGCCAGCGCCTTCGTGGCCGGCGGTCATGATGCCGGGGCCGGCGCCGGTGATCACCATCCAGCCGCGCTCGGCCATCGCGCGGGCGAAGTCGCGCGCGGCGACGTAGGAGGGGTCGCCGGGCTGGGTGCGGGCGGAGCCGAAGATCGCGACCTTGCGCTGCTCGCGGTAGGGAGCGAAGACGCGGAAGGAGTAGGCGAACTCCTTCAGGGCGGCGTTGACCAGCTTGCGCTCGGCGCGCGTGGCGCCCTGGAGGCTCAGGCGCAGGGTGGAGGTGAGCGTCTCCCGCGCAAGCTCCAGGTCGATGGGTGATTCCGCCTCGGGAGTGGTAGCGGTCAGGGCGTCGACGAGCTGGCCGACGAGCTGGTCGAGGTCGGGGCGACCCGTCGTGTAGATGCGGCGGGCAACGGGGCCCCTGGGCCGCAGCGACGCCGGCTCCAGCGGCTCGATGGCGCCGCGCTCGTCCGGGGCCTCGGGCTGGGCTGCCTCTTCTTCTTCGACTTGGGGTTCTGGGTGCTGGTCAGGGTTGGTCATCGGCTCGCCAGGTGCGGGGGAGGCGTCGCCCGCTGCGCCTAGTTTGGCCTCGCTGGAGCGGCCAGGGGGAATTGAACCCCCGCCTCATCCTTGGGAGGGACGCGTGCCGCCACAACACCTTGGCCGCTCGAAGCTATGGTAGCGCATGACTGGTGACGGGGCCAAAGCGCTGCGCATCCTGCGCCCCGACTTGTCGTCGGGGCTTGTCTGCGCCGCTGATCGATGAGTGAGGTTCTGAGGGGACTACCCCTCAGACTCCCCGAGCAGAGGCGCTGCGCTCCTTCGGCAAGCTCAGGACAGGCTCTCTGCACTCCCGCTGGCGGCGATGGCGATGGACTCCCGACCTTCGGCTGTTCAACCCCTGGGCGGGCCCGAGACCTGGACGTGCTCCGGCAGGACCTTGACGATGACGCGCGTCTCGGACTGGCTGCCGGGGTAGCGCGCCTCCGGCCCCATGTACTTGCGCGCCAGCTTGTTGATGTGGTCCCAGGCGCCCTCGTGCACCATGTCGACGACGCGGCCGCGGATCTGGACGTAGCGGTAGGCGTTGGCGCGGTCGACGACGGTGAGGGCGACGCGGGGGTCGCGGCGCAGGTTGCGCGGCTTCTGGCGACCCTCCGCCGTGTTGATCAGGACGTGTGTGCCGTCGTGGTCGACCCAGACGGGCGTGATCTGGGGCGAGCCGTCCGGCATCAGCGTGACGAAGTGGGCGAGGTTGGGCTCGTCGATGAGCTGGCGCGCGGCTTCCGGGAGCTCGGCCAACGTGTCCTCCGGTCTAGGTCTGGGGCGAGACGACGCTGAGGGCCTCGATCTTGTAGACGACGCGCTCCGCCGCCGGCGGGCGCTGCGGGTTGGGGTTGCCGTACTTCTTGCTCACCTCGACGAAGCCGTCGACCGCGTCCTCGCCGCGGATGATCTCGACGACGCGGCCGCGGATCTGCAGCGGCGGGAAGGGCTGGTCCACGGGGGCGATGGAGATGGCGACGCGCGGGTCGCGCTCGAGGTTGCGCGTCTTCTGGCGGTCGACGCCGGTGCTTATCATGACGTGGTCGCCGTGGCGGTAGACCCAGACGGGCGAGACCTGGGGCGAGCCGTTCGGCATGAGCGTGGCGATGTGGGCGAAGTTGAGGCCGTCCAGGATCCTCTTCGCCCCTTCGGGCAGTGGCTTACCCATGTCTTTCCTCCGTGTAGGCTAGGCGGGCGAATTCTTCCCGTAGAGTATAGGGGCAAGCGGAGAAAGGGGAAGCAGCATGGACGCGTACAGAGCGATCGTGACGAAGCGGGACCGGCGCGAGTTCGACTCGCGGCCGATAGCGGAGGAGACGG
>DATBWN010000178.1:0-2171 GCA_036514755.1 Dehalococcoidia bacterium
GCCGAGCATCGGCAGGGCGCGCAGCGGCAGCGGCGCCAGGAACGCCGCCTCCTCGCCTTCCGGCACGACGAGCACGCCGTCCGGCTTCGCCCGGTCCGAGGCGACCTTGGCGACGAGCTTGCTCGTCGCGATGCCGACCGACGCCGCCAGGCCAAGCTCGCTCCGAACGCGAGCACGCAGGCTGGCCGCGGCCTCCTCGGCGCTGCCGACCACCGGCTCGCAGCCCGTGACGTCGATGTACGCCTCGTCCAGGCCGCCCGCCTCCACCAGCGGGCTATAGTTGGCGACGATGGCATGAAAGGCGCGCGAGACGCGCTCGTACTCGGGGAAGTCGCCGCGCAGGAAGACAGCGTGCGGCGCCAGCCGCTTGGCGGTGCGCAGCGGCATCGCCGAGTGGACGCCGAAGGCGCGCGCCTCGTAAGAGGCCGTCGCGACAACGCCGCGGCCGTTGGGGTCGCCGCCGACGATGACCGCCTTGCCGCGCAGCGAAGCGTCGCGCGCCTGCTCGACAGCGACGAAGAAGGCGTCGAGGTCTACGTGAAGGATGCTTCGCGCCGGTCGCTGGCGCAACGGCAAGGGCTGCCGCGCGGGCGCTCGATGCGCTGGCGAACTAGGGATTGCCGTCATGTCCGAACCACCGCGCCCAATCATAGCAAATGTGTTCTGGATGCGAACCCCACGCTGGGGTTCAACCCGCGGCGTCAACGTCTTTGCAACGAGCCCTTGGGCTCCGTTTCGCGATGAGGCAATCTAACGGCTACAGGCAGACGCCTCCGTCCACGTGAGATTGCTTCGCCCTTCGGGCTCGGTGGAGCAAAGGCGGCGGGTTCAGGGCGCAGCGCCTGACGGGGAGTCTGAGGAGTGTCCCCTCAGAAACAACTCCTGTTTCACAGCGGAGCAGACAATCCTGAGCGTCAGCGAAAGGGCAGGATGCGGAGCTGACGACGGGCTCGTTAGTGTTGGATGCGGCCCTTCTTGGCGCTCTTCTTCGGCTTGGGGGGCTTGTGCTTGCCGGCGTTCTCGATCTCGTCCGAGGTGATCGAGGCGAGGATGTCCTCCGCCGACTCGCCGCGGTGGAGCCTCCGGCTGATGGCGATGCTCGCCAGGACGATCAGGGCGGAGGAGACTACCGCCGCCGTGCCGATGAACTTCTGGTAGCGCCGCGTCAGCTCCGGGAACTTGGCGGCGGCTCTGTGAGCGAGCTGGAGGGCGGTAAGGGCGCTGTGGTCGGGCGCCTCGCCCTGGTGGTTGTGCTGCCACTCGCCGTCTTCCAACTCCACCTCGGGTGGCAGGTCAAGCTCCGTCAAAGGCACCTCCAGGGAACGCCAGATTATAGCACAGGGCGCCAAGCCAGCCACAGGCCGCCCGATTACGGGTAGTGGCTCATTTTGATCAAACTGAGCCACTACCAGATTACGTTGCGGTTAAGCCTCGCCTTCAGCCTCGATCTTACGCCGCAGGTTCGCCATGACGACGGCCGCCTGCGCCGCCTCGTAGCCCTTGTTCGCCGAGCCCTCGCCGGCGCGCGCCAGCGCCTGCTCCAGGCTGTTCGGCGTCAGCACGCCGAAGATCGCCGGCACGCCGGTCTTCAGGCTGACCTCCTGCAGGCCCTGCGCCGTCGCGTGGTTGATGTACTCGTTGTGCTCCGTCTCGCCCTTGATCACGCAGCCGAGGCAGACGACGGCGTCGTAGCGGCCGCTCTCGGCGAGGCGCTGGGCCGCGTAGGGCAGCTCGAACGAGCCCGGCACCCAGACGACGTCCGTCCGCTCCTCGCTCACGCCCATCTCGGCCAGGCCCGCCAGAGCGCCGGCGAGGAGTCGCTCCGTCACCAGGCTGTTGAAGCGCGCGACGGCGACGGCGATCGAGAGGGAGCTGCCGTCCAGGTCTTCAGGGAAGGTGCGAGCCATTTCAGTGGATGTGCCGGTCTGTCATTGCGAGGCTCGCCGCAGGCAAGCCGTGGCAATCTTTGACGTTCCGCCAAAGATTGCTTCGCTTCGCTCGCAAAGACAGAAGGAGAGCTTCATCCCCCTAGACGATGTTCATCGGGTCGTCGTCGAAGCGGTGACCGAGCTTCTCCCGCTTCGTCTCCAGGTAGCGGGCATTGAACTCGTTCGGCTCGACGATGATCGGCACGCGCTCCACCATCTGCAGGCCGAAGCCCTCCAGCCCGG
>DATBWN010000179.1:0-3452 GCA_036514755.1 Dehalococcoidia bacterium
CTCGCAGCGGGCGTGATCGGTATGTCGCTGTGGTGGTACTGGATGTGGATCATAGTCGTGCCCGTGGGCGCCGTCGTGCTGGGAATCGCCTACTTCCGCGCCCGCCAGGCCGGCTGGCCGCGCGGTACGGGAGCAGCGTAGCCAGCCCGTCTGCGACGCTTCGCGCCCCTCTCCTGTACAATTCGGACTGAGAAGGACGGAGGCTCTCTCCGCCTTCATCAGTCCGACTGCGGACGAGGGGGAACGAGATGAGCGGTTCGAATAGCGAAGACAAGGGTACGTTTACCGTCAAGAAGGGCCTGGCCCAGATGCTCAAGGGCGGCGTCATCATGGACGTCGTTACGCCGGAGCACGCGCGCATCGCCGAGGAGGCGGGCGCCTGCGCCGTGATGGCGCTGGAGCGCGTTCCGGCCGACATCCGCAGCGCCGGCGGCGTCGCGCGCATGTCTGACCCCACGGTCATCGAGGCGATCATGAAGACCGTCACGATCCCCGTCATGGCGAAGATCCGCATCGGCCACTTCGTCGAGGCGCAGGTGCTCGAGGCGCTCGGCGTCGACTACATCGACGAGTCGGAGGTCCTCACGCCGGCCGACGAAGAGCACCACGTCGACAAGCACCCGTTCAAGGTGCCGTTCGTCTGCGGCTGTCGCGACCTCGGCGAGGCGCTGCGCCGGATCAGCGAGGGCGCGGCGATGATCCGCACCAAGGGCGAGGCCGGTACCGGCAACGTCGTCGAGGCGGTGCGCCACATGCGCGCCGTCATGGACGACATCCGCCGCCTCCAGAACATGCCGGACGATGAGCTCTACGCCGAGGCGAAGCGCCTGGCCGCGCCCGTGGAGTTGGTGCGCGAGGTCAGGGAGTTGGGGCGGCTGCCGGTCGTCATGTTCACAGCCGGCGGCATCGCCACACCGGCGGACGCGGCGTTGATGATGCAGCTGGGCGCGGACGGCGTCTTCGTCGGCTCCGGCATCTTCAAGTCGGAGAACCCGGAGCGCATGGCGAAGGCGATCGTCCAGGCGACGACCCACTTCCGCGACCCGAAGATCCTCGCCGAGGTGTCGCGCGGCCTCGGCGGCGCCATGCGCGGCCTGGAGATGGGCGCCATCCCGGAGAAGGAGCTTCTGGCGACGCGGGGGTGGTGAATGGGCAGGAAGGAGTTGCACGCCGTCGTCTACAGGGGGGAGGCTAGCGGCCAGTGGGTCGCGTTCTGCCTCGAATACGACATCGCCAGTCAGGGTGACAGCGAAGAGCACGCCCTAGAGATGCTTCGGGAGGCGGTTGAGCTGCACTTCGAGGACATCACGCGCGAAGAGCTCGAGCACATAGACAATGAAGTTGGCTCAGAACCGGTGATGAGGACGTTCTCCGTCCGTGCCCCGGCGATTCTCGAGTAACGAGGTCGTCCGGGCGCTGAGTCGCATCGGCATCCTGCCGGTTCGCCAGAGGGGCAGTCACATTCAACTACGGGGTTTCTACGAGGGTGCGAGACGCGCTGTTACCGTGCCGGCGAACCAGCGCGTCTTGGAGCCCCGCGACCTGGGGTCGATTCTCCGACAAGCCGGCCTGACTCTGGCGCAACTGGAAGAGCTCGTAGACCGGTGATTCCTCGACTCCTCCACGCCCCGGCGTTGGAATCGGCGCGCATCGCTGACCTCAAGCTGTGCCGCCGCCGGCCGGGCTCCCGAATCGCAGCGTGAGCGCCGTGCGGAAGCCCGTCGATGTCATCTTCATCGCCGGCACGGGCCGTTCCGGCAGTACGATTCTCGACCGCCTCCTCGGCCAATCGCCGGACGTGGTCTCCGTCGGGGAGTTCCGCAGCTTCTGGAGCCGGTTCCCCGGCGGTCGCCCCTGCTCTTGTGGCGAGCCCCTCCAGAGTTGCCCTTTCTGGTCGGCCGTCGTCCGGCGGGCGTTTGGCAGCGTGGAGAAGCTGCCCGCGGCTGCCGTGTGGCGGACGCACGTCTGGTTCAGGCGCCTCTACTTTCCCTTCCTGATCCTGCCCATCAAGCTGCCGGCCTTTCTGCGTCGCTTCGGCGATGCCCAGTTTCGACTCCTCGCGGCGGTGCGCGAGGAGTCGGGCGCTGGGTTCATCGTCGACTCGTCCAAGACGGCGGCGCGGGGCGCCCTGCTGGCTTCGCTGCCCGGCGTCAGGCTGCACACGATCCACATCGTGCGCGATAGCCGCGCCGTAGCCTTCTCCTGGCGGCGTCCGACGGTGCGGGGCCAGCCGATGGGGACGCGCAGCCTTGCCCGGTCGGCATTTCACTGGCTGCGCGGCAATGTGGCGCCCTTCCTTCTGCGCTTCCGCTCCAGCGAGTACGTCCGCGTGCGGTACGAAGACCTCGTCGCCCAGCCCGGAAGGTTCGTCGAGTCGTACCTGCGCCGCCTGAACCTGGCGCCGGCAGACCTGGGACCCGGGCCCGAGTTCGAGCTGGCGACGGGCCACCTGGCCGGCGGCAACCCGATTCGGTTCGAAGCGGGGCCGGTGCGGATCGCGGAGGACGACGAGTGGAAGGAGAAGATGAGCAGGCGCGATGTCCTGGCGCTGACGCTTCTCACCTGGCCCCTGCTCCTGAAGTTTGGCTACCCCTTGCTGCCGGCGCAGCGCAGGGCGGCGCCAGTGCGAGAGTCCGAGGCGCCGTCAGACCAGCCAGCTTCGAGATGAGCGAGCCCAACGCTCCCGTCGACGTCCTCTTCATCGTCGGGTCGGGGAGGTCCGGCAGCACGCTACTCGACCGTCTCCTCGGCCGGTCGCCGGAGGTGTTCTCGGCGGGCGAGGTGCGGCGGTTGTGGGCGGGGCTCGAAGACGGCCGGCGCTGCAGTTGCGGCGAGGACGTGACCCGCTGCGCGTTGTGGCGGAGCGTGCTCGAGCGGGCCTTCGACGGCGTCGAGAACGTTCCGCGCGGCCTCGCCCGGGCGCAACGACGGGTCGAGTCCGGCCTCTTCTTGCCCTTCATGCTCCTGCCTGTCAAGCCGAAGGCCCTTCAGCGAGACCTGGACGCGCTGCGGGACGCCTACGCGCGCCTCTACGCCGCCATCGCGGCGGTCACGGGCGCGAAGGCGGTCGTCGACTCGTCGAAGACGCCGGCGCGGGGGATTCTCGTGGCTTCTCTGCCCGGCGTCAGGCTGCGCGCCGTCCACATCGTGCGCGACTGCAGAGCGGTCGCCTTCTCCTGGCTGCGGGGAGTGGCCAGCGGCCATCGCATGGCGAGGCACTCAAGCCTTCGGTCCGCCTGGTGGTCGTGGCGCTCGAACCTGGGCGCGGCGTTCATGCGCCCCTTCGCCGCCGACTACGTCTCCGTCCGGTACGAAGACCTCGCCGCCAGGCCGCGAGAGACCCTGCGGTCGATCACGGATCGTCTCTCCCTTGCGCCCGCTGAGCTCGTCAGCGAGGACACCGCCGAGCTCGTGGACGACCACCTCCTGGGCGGGAACCCGATGCGATTCCA
>DATBWN010000180.1:0-9729 GCA_036514755.1 Dehalococcoidia bacterium
CGACCCCGTTCCCCCTCGGGGTCGCCAGAAGCGATACTAAGCGCCGTCTCGGACGAGGCGGCGCTTCTTCGTCCAGGCCGGTGCCGGCGCCGGCACAGGCGGGCAGGGCCGAGTGCACCTCACGTAAGGGGCGTTTCGGCCCTTCTGCGGCGGCCGCGACTGCGTTAGGTTGGGCCCGCCTACGGGCGGCCCAGTGTCCGGGAGGAGGCAGCGCATGTTCGGTGCGGAGCTGATGGCAAGAGCAGTCGAACGCCAGGGCGTCAAGACCGTCTTCGGCCTTCCCGGCCACCTGGAGGCGTTCTTCGGCGCCTTGCAGGAGCGCAACATCCGCCTGATTCACCAGCGACACGAGTCCGCCGTCGTGCTCTCCGCCGACGGCTGCGCTCGGGCGCGGCGTAGCATCGGCGTCGCCTGCGTCACCGCCGGACCCGGGCTGGCGAACGCCCTCGGCGGGCTGGCTTCCGCCTACATGGCGTGCACGCCGCTCCTCGTGTTCTGCGGCCGCAACGAGTTCCGCGTTGCGGAGATCGGCGCCCTCCAGGAGATGGACCACACGAGCGCCGCCCGGCCGATCGCGAAGTCCGTTTTGACGGTGCACGAGGCCTCACGTCTGGGCGAGTACGTCGACATGGCCTGCCGCATCGCCCTCAGCGGCCGACCCGGCCCCGTGCTCCTCGAGGTGCCGCGCAACCTGCCGCTGGAACGAGTCGATGAAGACATAGCGGCGCCGTCGCTGCGGCCTCTGATCCGGCCTGCGCGGCCCCTGGCCGACCCGGCAGCGGTTGCCCGCGCCGTGGACGTGCTCATGGAGGCGGAACGGCCGCTGATCTTGGCCGGCAACGGCGCTTACTGGGGCGAGGCGACAGAAGGCCTCCGCCGCCTCGCCGGCGAGTTCCGCCTGCCGGTCTTCGCCAACGCCCTTGCCCGCGGCATCGTGCCGGAAGACATGGAGGTCGGCTTCCCCTGGCCGATGGCATCGCCGGCGGCGCGCGAAGCAGACGTCGTCCTGGTCGCCGGCAAGCGCATGGACTTCACGATTGGCTTCGCCGCGCCCCCCTTCTTCGCCAAGGACGCCCGCTTCATCCAGATCGACGTGGACGGCGCAGAGATCGGCCGCAACCAGCCCGTGGCGGCGCCCATCGTCGCCGACTGCGGGCCGGCGCTGACGGCGATCGGCGTCGAGCTGGCGCGGCGGGAATATCAGCCGCGCGACCCCGCCTGGGCCGTCGAGGCGCTGCGCGACCGGCTAGCGCGGATCGACGAGCTGGGCCGCGAGCAGACGGGCATGGTGCATCCCCTGCGGATGGCCCGGGAGCTGGCGCAGCGCATGCCGCCCAACGCCATCTACGTCAGCGACGGCGCCAACTGCACGAACTGGTTCAAGGCCGTCCTGCGCGTGATGCGGTCGCCGGGCTGGATGGACCACGACCCCTTCGGCAGTATGGGCGTCGGCCTGCCGCTGGCCATCGGCGCCGCCGCGGCCGAGCAGGAGAGCGCATCGCCGCGGCCGGTCTTTCTCGGAGCCGGCGACGGCGCCATCGGCCAGTACCTGGCCGAGCTCGCTACCGCTTCCCTGCACGGGCTGCCCCTCTTCATCATGCTGGCCAACAACGGCGCCTGGGGCGCGAGCCGCGGTATCACCCTCCGCACCTTCGGCGGCACCTACGGCGTGGAGATGAACCAGAGCCGCTACGACCTCGTGGCGCAGGGACTGGAATGCCACGGCGAGCTGGCGACCTCTCCCGAAGAGGTCGGGCCGGCCTTCGACCGCGCCCTGGCGGCGGTACGCCACGGCAAACCAGCGCTGGTCAACGTCCTCGTCGACCGCGAGGTGGACGGTCAGCGGGGCGACCCGCTGGTCCAGATGGTGCCCTTCAACCCCCAGTGGCCGCCGCGGGCCGCCGTCTGAGGAGTCGAGCCTACCTGACCGCGAGCGCGACGAGGCTGCGCACGTCCTCGTCTTCCTCCAGCCTCTCGAGTCGGGCCAGCAGCCTCTCCGCCCTGGCCTTGCCGACCATCCGCGAGTACTCCACCTGCGTCATGAACTTGGCGTTGAGGGCATTCCTCGGGAACGGACTGTCGCGGTCGCTGACCGTCTGAAGGCTAGGCTCCGAGAGGCGACGCCCGTCCTTCAGTCTCACCTCGAGCTCGAAGCCCGCGCTCCGGTTAAGGTCTGCCAGCGTCACCTTGTCGATAAGGGCCAGCACGCGCGGGTCGCGCACGTGCTCCTCGTCGTAGTCCTCGTTGCGGGCGTGGCCCCGGAGGAGCGCGCTGGCGACGCCGTACTTGAAGCTGAAGAGGGCGTCGCAGGTGGGGTAGGCGCCGACCCTGAAGGGCTTCATGTAGTGAGGGGACCTGGCCGGCGGCGAGAGGCGCAGCGTGACCTCTTCAACGTCCTCGGGGCCGATGGCGTGCTTGCGGGCAAGGGCGAGGGCCTCTCCCGTAGGTGCTTGTGTGGGCCCACCGCCAGGGTAAGGCTTGAAAGTGGTTTCGACGTGGTACTTCTTGCCCAAGTCGTTTGTCAGCGTTTCGGGATGATCGCAGCCGTCGGCGAAGGCGGCGAAGAAGCTGCCATGCTCGCCAAACAGAGGGTCCGCCAGGCCCGTCCAGCCCGCCCCGGCGAGCTGCGCCGCGTTGATGCCGCTGCGCGCGGAGGTGCCCTGGCTGAGCTTGAACATCGTGGCGCCGTGCCAGAGGCCTGAGCCGACGCCCGCGATCATGTTCAGGGCGATGCCGAGGGCGTGGTGAAGCCTGGGGCCGTCCAGGCCAAGCAGCCGGCCGGCGATGGCCGCCGCCCCGAAGGTCGTCACCGTTCCCCAGGGCTCCAGGGCCTGTGGCCGGTCGTCACCTACGCCGGGCCCGGGCCGGTCGGAGGCGGCGAACAGCCGCGCCGCAATGTCGTCGCCGACCACCAACGCCGTGATCAGCTCTTTGCCGCCGACGCCCTGCTTCTCCGCGAGGGCGAGGGCGGTCAAGACCGTCGTCTCGCTCGTGTGAGTGCCGTACCGTCTGCCGTCGACCTCGATGGCGAGCGGTCCCCAGTCGAAGGAGCGGCAAAGGATGCAGTTGACCATCGCCACTTCGTGGGCGGGCGCCTTGACGCCGAAGGCCAGGATGGTGGCCTCCTCGCTGCCGCCCCAGTCTTGGACCAGCTGCGCGACGGCGGCGTTCTCCGGAAGCCCCGCGCCGCCGATGGCGCAGCCGATGGTGTCGATGATGCGGCTCTTAGCGTTGTCGACCGTCGCCGGGTCGAGATCCTCGAAGCGCGTCTTGAGGACGTTCTCCGACCAGGCCGCGATGATCGCCCTCCCGTCGACGTTGCCCATGCTAGGGGGTCACCTCGCGCATGAGCTGGGAGACGTCGGCGACGCCCTCCAGCTCCAGGAGGGCTTCGACGGCTCGATCCGTCTTCTCGCGGGTCAGCACGCGCGCGGCGTTGTGCCGGAACTTCTCGACGATCTCCTCATCGGTCATCCTCGATCGGCCGGCCGCTCCTCGCCCCGCCGTCCGTCCCTCGAATGTCCTGCCTCTCGCAGCAACGTCGACGCCGCTGAAAGGCGGCGCGAGGTCGCCGCCGACGGCCTTCATGTCGTCGGGGTACGCCGTGACGACGACCCGGTCCATAAACTCGAGTATGGCCGGATCGGTCATCGTGTCCGGGTCATACCACTCCACGCCCCTCTTGACTCCGTGGACAAGGAGCGCCACGGCGTATCTCGGGTTGAACTGGGCGCCGGCGATGCTGTCGATCTCGTTCCAGGTGAAAGGAGGCGCCTCGACGCTCGGGCCGCAGTAGGCGGTCACGCTCTCTATCTCCTCCGGCGCGAGCTCGTGCTGCTCGATGATGCCGGCAAGGCAGTCGAGGGCGCCGTGGAACACGCCGCAGCACGGGTAGGGCTTGTAGTGCATCCCGCCCGTGAAAGACCACGTCTTCCCGAGCTCGTGCGTGACCTCGTCCGGGTCCCAGGACTTGTAGCCGACATAGTAGGCGAAGCCGTGCTCCGGGTCGTCGAGGACGGTGGTGTCGCCCGTGTAACCCATCTCGGCCAGGAGGACCGCCGTCAGGGCGCCGGTGCCCTGCCAGCCGGGCACGCCGTACTTCGCCATGTACCGCCCGCCGTAGCCCCAGCGGGCGTAGGTCAAGACCATGCAGAGGTGGCCTGCGACGCCCAGGGCATGCAGCAGCCTCTCCTCGTCGAGGCCGAGAAGCCGGCCGGCGCCGGCGGCCGCGCCGAAGTTGGAGTAGGCGTTACCCGTGAAGCCGCCGCCGCCCCGCCGTCCCGTCGCCCGGGCGAGCCTCGCTGATACCTCGAGGCCGAGCGCGGTGGCCAGGATGAGGTCACGACCGGAAGCGCCGGCGCTCTGGGCCATCGCCAGCACGGAGGGGATGACGTAGACGCCGTCGTGGCCGCCGGCGATGATGGGGCTGACGTCCAGCGCCAGCATCAGCTCGCCGTTGGCGAGGGCAGCGGTGGCGCAGGAGACCTTGCCGCCGAGGCCGATGACCGAGGACTCCGGCGTGCCGCCGAGCCGCCGGGCGAGGGCGACGCTCATCTTCCCTTTGTCGGTGGTCAGGGCGCCGAGGGCGCAGCCGATGGAGTCGAGCAGGATGAGCTTCGTCTCGTGCGCCACGGACGGCGGCAGGTCCTGCCACCTGGTCCGGACGGCGAACCTCGCCAGCTCTCGCGTGATGTCGCTCACGCCTCGCCTCTGCGCACCGAACCCCGCCGCGGCGTGCGCCTAAGCGCCGACCGTTACCGGGGCCTTGCCCGTGGTCATGAAGCCGGCGAGGACATCTTCGTTCAGCTCGACGCCCAGCCCCGGACCGTCGGGAGGGTACATGCAGCCGTCCTCGACCCGCGGTACGTTCTTCACGAGGTCGTCGGTGACGGGCGTTTTGACCGTCTCCAGCCGGCCATTGACGATGAGGACGCCGAGGTTCTCCTGCTCGATGCGGCCCATCCACTCGTCGGCGGCGAGGAAGTGCGCCTGCCAGGCCGACTCCAGCCCCGTCCCCGCCATGCAGCCGCACATCACGGGCAGGCCGGCCGCCTTCGCGATGGCGACCCACTTCTGCGCCTGGATGATGCCGCCCGCCTTCGCCAGCTTGATGAACAGGATGTCAGCGGCGTCGCGCTGGATGATCTGGAGCACGTGGCTCAGCTCGGTGGCCGACTCGTCCGCGCAGATCGGGATGCCGACCTTCTGGCGCAGCCGCGCCAGGTTATCGATCTCGCGCCAGGGCGTTGGCTGCTCGCACATGAAGATGTCGTACTTCTCCATGCGCCTCAGGGCGCTGAGCGCCTCGAAGTAGTCCCAGCCGCCGTTGGCGTCGATGCCGAGGCGGACGTCGTAGCCGACCGCATCCCGGATCGCCCTGATCGTGGCGATGTCGTGCTCCACCGGGCGCCGGCTCACCTTGAGCTTGATGGAGCGGAAGCCCTCCGCCGCCGCCTCGGCCGCTCTGAGGGCCGCGTCCTCAGGCGTCGAGTGCGGGCCGGAGCCGATGACCCAGCCCAGCGGTATCTTCGGGTTAGAGAGGCCGCCGAGGATCTGGTAGGCCGGAACGCCCAGCTTCTTGCCGACGATGTCGTGCAGGGCGCAGTCGACGACCGCCAGCGCCTGGTTGCTGTACTTCGCCGCCCTGTCCAGCTGCGCCACCAGGCGCTCCCTCTCGAAGGGATCGGCGCCGATGAGGATCTTCTCGGTCTGCCGGACGAAACCGATGACCGACTCGACGCTGTCGCCGGTGTACCACAGCGGCGTCTCACCCGTCTCGCCGATGCCCACGATGCCCTCGTCAGTGTGCATCTTCAGCAGGAGGCTCTCGTAACGCAGGCCGGGCCCGGGCGCTCCGCCCGCTCGCCGCGACGGCACGAGAAAGGGAATGCACTCAATCTTCGTGATCTTCACCGGCTGCCTCCTCGCTCAGTGCGTCTCACAGGGCCCTTCGATGCCGAATCGGCGGGCTAGATCCTCCGCCCGACGTCCGCCCCTTCGTGGATCGCGTCGAAGACGTCCCTCACGCCCGCGGCATCGCCGATCGTGTACACCTCGGGCGCAAGGCCGCTCAGCGCGTCCGCGAGGCCGTCGTCGCTCCTCGCGCCCACGGCGAGCACGACCGTGTCGGCTTTGAAGAAGACGAACACGTGGTCCTTCGCCGGCGGCTCGCCGCTGTCCCACCAGGCGTTGACGCCTCGCTCCGTGATGCTGTCGGGAACCGTGTTCGGGTAGAGCCGGACGCCGTGCGCGATGAGCTTCTCCATGAGCGCGAGCTTCAGGTTGTGGTCGACGCCGCGGGCGATCTTGCTGCGCGAGATGATGGAGACGCTCTTGCCCCGCTCGGCCAGGAAGAGGGCCGTGTCGAGGCCGACGAGGCGGCCGCCGATGATGACGACCTCCTGGCCGACGACGACCGATTCCTCCAGGACCTCTATGGCCTGGACGACGTTCGGGCTGTCGACTCCCGGTACGTCCAGACTCGCGGGCCGGGCGCCGGTCGCGACGACGACGGCGTCCGGAGCCATCTCCCTCACGTCGTCGGCGGTGAGCTTATGGTTGAGGCGCACCTCGACGCCGGCCTGCTCCAGGCCTCGTTCCTGGTACCTGAGGAGCGTGTCAACCTCGGGCCGGTAGGCAGCCAGGACGTTCCACTGACCGCCCATGTGGTCTGCCTCCTCGTGCAGAGAGACTTCGTGCCCCCGTTCTGCCAGGGTGCGCGCTGCCTCCATGCCGGCGGTGCCGCCGCCGATGACGACGACCTTCTTGCGGCGGTCTGCCGGCTCGACCTCGTACTCCAGTTCCCTGCCGAGGGCGAGGTTGACCGTGCACTGGGCGGCGCCGTCTTCGGCGCGGTGCGCCGGGTTCTGACAATGGCCGCAGTAGATGCAGGGTCGGATGTCCAGGAGGCGCCCTTCTCGAGCCTTGTTGGGCAGCTCCGCGTCAGCCATGAGGGCCCTGGCCATCTGGATGAAGTCGGCCGAGCCCTCCTTGAGGATGCGCTCGCCGTTCAGCGCGTCGATCTTGCCGGCGGTGATTATCGGCACGGCCACGGCCTTCTTTATCGTCCCGGCGAGGCGGGCGAGGGGGGCGAAGGGCTGCTGCATGCCGGGGAACTGCCAGTGATGCGTCTCGAAGGGGCCGGAAGAGACGTCGAGGGCGTCGACCCCCGCTTCGACGAAGAAGCGGGCGTGCTGCACGGCATCTTCCAGGGTAATGCCGCCCTCGAGAAAGTCGTCGCCGTTCATGCGGAAGATGATCGGGTAGTCGGGGCCCACCTCTTCCCGGACGCGGCGGGTGACCTCGCAGGCGAACCGGCACCTGTTCTCGATGCTGCCGCCGTACTCGTCCGTCCGCTGATTCGTCCGCGGCGAGAGGAACTGATGGATGAGGTAGCCGTGACAGCCCTGGATGCGGACGGCGTCGAAGCCGGCCGCCTTGCCGCGCCTCGCCGCCTGGCCAAAGGCCTCGATGATCCCCTCGATCTCGTCGATGGTCAGGGAATGCGTCTCGAAGCCGGTCAGGATGTCGCGTTTGCCCGTGGGGGCAACGACCCGCATCAGCTCCGGGTACTCGACGGGAGGCCGCTGCGCCACCGAACGGGCGATGACGGCGCCGTGGTGCGTGATCTGGAACGTGACCTTGGTGCCGTGGGCGTGGATGGCGTCCGTGAACTTGCGGGCGCTGGCGATGTGGTCGTCGTCGACGATGCTCAGGAGGCCGGGGCCGAAGACCAGCCCCGTGGCGTACGGCCGGCCGAGGGCCGAGACCGAGAGCTGGATCATCCCGACGCCGCCCTTCGCCCGCGCCTCGTAGAAGGCGAGGTGGCGGTCTGTCAGGTAGCCGCCGGGCTTGGTCGCGAAGAGGAAGCCGTTGCCGAGAGGCGCGAGGATTATGCGGTTCTTGACCTCCATCGTCCCGATCCGGCCGGGCTCGAACAGCTTGGCGAGCGTCTGCATGGTCCTCCTTCACAGCCAGGCGACGGTAGTTGCCGGCGGGGCTACATCATGAAGCGGCCGCCCTCGACGCTGAACGTCTGGCCGACGATGTCGGCGGCGAGATCGGACGCGAGAAAGGCCACCATGTTCGCGATGTCCTGGGGTTTGGTGGTCCGGCCCAGCGGTATAGTCCTCCGCACGGCTTCCAGGCCGGCCGGGTCGCGCAGGGAGCCGTCGGCGTTGCGGAGGAAGTTGGTGTCGGAGATGCCGGGGGCGACGCTGTTGACGTTGATCCCCTGGGCCGCGACCTCGGCGGCCAGCGACTTGGTGAAGGCGATGACGGCGCCCTTCGTGGCGGAGTAGACGGCCGTGTTGGGCCCGCCGCTCTTGCCCAGGCCGGACGCGATGGAGACGATCTTGCCGCTGCCGCGGGCGAGCATCTGCGGCAGGACGGCCTTCGAGCAGTTGAGGACTCCCTTGAAGTTGATGCCGATGAGGCGGTCCCAGGCGGCCTCTTCCGTCTGGACGAAGGGGCCGCCGCCGCTGCCGATGCCGGCGTTGTTCACCAGGATGTCGATCTGGCCGAACTCGGCCAGGGCGGCCCGCACCATCTCGCTGACCTCGGCGCTGCTGGCTACGTCCGCGCGAATGGCGGACGCCCGGCGGCCCAGGGCGATGACCTGAGCGGCGGTCTGCTTGGCTCCGTCCAGGCTCACGTCGTTCACGACGACGTCGCAGCCCTCCGCCGCCAGCGTGACGGCGATGGCCCTGCCGAAACCTATCTGGCTGCCGGCACCGGTTACGAGCGCTACCTTCCCCTTCAAACCTAGATCCATCGTTTGGCCTCGGAGTGACGCGCCGCCTGCGAGACATCGACGGCGGAAATGGTGAAAACCCGCACTATCTATAAGGCCCGCCCGCTTCGCCCCGATAGGGCCAGACGGCCCGAATCCGGCCAAGGCGCGCTCTGCCGACCGGCCGACGCGGCACGGGCAGAGGCGAAAGAGTCCGTTCGGCCCTGTCCCCGAGCCGGCGCCGAGCCGGACGATAGGCGCGCTCTACGGGGATTACGCGGCGAGACCTGCGTCGCCGCTGCGGGAACAGGAGGAGCGCCGATGGCAAGCACGAAGTACGGTGAGTACGTCAAGAGGCTCTCATTCGTAGATGAAGGGCCAGGCTCCTTCCGCCAGGGAACGAGGCTGACCGCCGATGACCTCGGCATGGACGTGAACCTCGCCTACGGGACCTACTGGACCGCCGGCCGCATCGGCAAAGACGCGCAGGGGGCGCACGTCCACGACTTCGACCAGATGATGCTCTGGCTGGGGACCGACACCAGCGACGTAGGCGACCTGGGCGCCGAGGTGGAGTTGGGGCTGGGCGATGAGCCGGAGAAGCACATGATCACGACGTCGACGGCGGTGGGCATCCCGAGGGGCTTTCCCCACTTCCCGGCCAACGTCGCCAGGCTGGATCGACGGTTCATCCTCCTGGAGGTCTCGCTGGCGCGCGACTGCCACGCCACCAAGCTCGCCGCGCCTGAAGGGTCGTTCGAGAGCGCGCCCGTCGCGGGCTTCGGCGCGAAGCACCGAGGCCGCGTCTCGCACTTGTCCTTCACGCGCAAGGGGGCGTGGCACTACGGTCCGAAGAACCCGGACGACTCCGGCGGCGCGCTGGCGTTCGTCCGCGGCCAGGACATGGGGTTCGACTTCCTGATGATGTGCGAGAGCCTAAGGAAGGCGCCCTACCGGTTCGGCCCCGATCCCGACAAGCCGCACGTGCATCCCAAGCC
>DATBWN010000181.1:0-3786 GCA_036514755.1 Dehalococcoidia bacterium
CGGATCGCTCAACTGCAGCAGCGGCGCCGGCGTCGATATCCGCGGCCTGGACGGCTCTTGCCAGGCGTTACTCACCGTCTCCGGCAAGGCCGCCGTGCAGGTGAAGGTCTGCTACGACCACCCGCTCTTCGTCCGCATACCGGGCATCGCCGAGGACACGTTACGCCTCTGCTCAAAGACGACGATGAGGAGAATCTCCTGATGGTCAGACGACCCAGCCTTCGACACGCTCTGGCGGCGAGCCTGCGCCGTCTTCGCCGGCGGGCCGAGTCCGGCCTGCCTGCCGGCGAGGCCGGCAACATCATGATCATGATGGGCCTGGCGACCGTGGTGCTCTTCGGCATCATGGGCCTGGCTATCGACGTCGGCCGGCTGTACGCCACCAAGGCGGAGCTTTCGCGCGCCGTGGACGCCGCCGCCCTCGCTGGCGTGCTGGAGTTCGACGGCACGAGCACCGGGCTCACGAACGCTCAGTTGAGGGCGGAGGCGTACCTCGTCGAGAACGAGCCGGGGCTCGACTGTCCGGGCGACGAGTGCTACGTCTTTGCCGACGGCGGTCAGAACAGGCTCACCGTCGACGCGACGAAGTCGGTCAAGATGTTCTTCCTCTCCGTCTTCGGCATCGACTCAGCTTCGGTCGATGGACACGCCGTGGCCGGCTTCAACAACCAGACGATAGATGCGGTGCTGATCCTCGACGCGACGGGCAGTATGTCCGGCTCGCCGATCTCGAACGCGAAGACCGCGGCGATCAACTTCAAGAACGTGCTGCTGGGCACCAGCCCCTCAGGCAACGTCGTCGTCGGCGTGACGCCCTTCCGCGGCTGCTTCCGTCGCAGCCCGCAGAACGCCATCGCGCCTAAGCCGATGGCGTCGACTACCTGCGTGGACTACGCGGCTCAGACGACGTACATGACGTCGAATTCGTCGACGTTGACCACGCGAATCAACGCCATCACCGCAACGGGCGGGTCGGGCACGAACGTCTGTGGCGGCCTCTACATGGGCCTGGACATCTTGAACGGGCCGAACAAGCACACGGACCCGGTGCTGTACCCGAACAACAGTCGCTACATGATCCTGCTCTCCGACGGTGACAACACCTACAACAACTACTCCTACCAGAGTGCGACGCCTGGGCCGCTTTCTCCCTACTCCTCCTGTATTCCGACTACGACTCCCGAAAACGACGACACCTATGTGGACTCGAACTGCCGGAGCGCGCAGACGAGGGAGCGCCAGATCGACACCAAGACATGGACTCTAGCGAAGTCGATAGAGTCGCAGGGCATCGAGATATTCGTGGTCGGCTTCGGCGTCTGCGACCCGGACAGCAGCCCTGTCTACACTCAAGCACAGTGCGACAGCTGGATTGGCAACACCAATCACGACGACACGGCGGACGAGCGGCTGCTGAAATGCATCGCTTCCTCCGATGCTGGAACGAACGACCACTACTACTGGGCAAGCTCTGCTTCCGCGCTGCCGGCGATCTTCTCGACGATCGCGGCGCAGATCGCGCACCGGCTGATTGAGTAGGAGCGGGGCGGCGTTGACAGAGCTTCAAGCCAGACGGAGGAGACGCGGGCGCGGCGAGCGCGGCCAGGCGCTCGTCGAGTTCAGCCTCGTCGCCATCGCCTTCTTCCTCCTCGTCTTCGGCATCTTCGACATGGCGCGGCTGTTCCAGTCCTGGGTGTCGGTGCAGCACGCGGCGCGCGAGGGCGCCCGCTACGCTATCACCGGCCAGATATTGTGCCCCGGCTACGTGTCCGGCGAGCACCGCCGCGACTGCACCATCCAGACGGCCAAGAAGGGGACGACGGGGATGAACGGCGGCGGCATCAGCGGTGCGGACGTCAGCGTCTCCTTCCAGGCCTGGGACTACAACACCCCGTCATACGACGGAGCCGACAGTAACGAGATTGGCAAGCCGTGCGACCAGCTCGAGGTAAGCGTTACCTACACGCACGGGTTCGTGACGCCGGTCCTCGAGGGGCTGTTCCCGGGGGGCGTGACGATAACGGGCAGCCAGCGCATGACGAACGAGCCCTTCGGCAAGTGCACCTATAACGACGACACGAACTACGACTGACTGTCGGACGGGAGACGTGACTAGGGGCGCCACCAGGCGCCCTTCTTCTTGTCATTGCGAGCCCCGACTGGTCGTGGCGAAGCAATCTCGGTGCTCTGCCCGCGCGACCGAGATTGCCACGGTCGCCTGCGGCGACCTCGCAAAGACAGTGCGATTGGCCTACACCCTCTCGACGGCCAGGCGCGCCTTAGTCTGTCTTTGCGAGCCCCCTTCGACAGGCTCAGGGCAGGCTTCGAAGAAGGGCGAAGCAATCCTTGACGGGACCTTGTCTTGGATGCAGATCGTCAAAGATTGCTTCGCTTCGCTCGCAATGACAGTGCGCTACACCCTCTCGACGGCCAGGCGCACCGTTCGGCCGTCGATCTCCTGCTCCTCGACGTAGCCGCGTCCTGAGACGCCGGCGCTGATCGTCGACGCCAGCGTCTCCTGGCCGATGTAGTCGCGCCAGGCCTCGATGACGCGCGCGACCTCGGCGTCGCCTTCGTACGAGAGGCGGATGCGGTCGGCGATGTCGAGGCCGGCGGACTTGCGCAGCTCCTGGATGCGCCGCACAAGCTCTCGGGCGAGGCCTTCGTCGGCCAGCGCCGGCGTGATCTCCGTCGTCACGGCGACGGCGTAGCCCGCCTCCTCGGCGACGGCGTAGCCGGGCTTGGCGGCGGTGCTGACGAGCAGCTCCTCCGGCTGCAGCTCGAAACTATCGAGGCGGACGGCTCGGCCAGCGGCGACCTCACGGGCGATGGCGGCGTTGTCGGCCGCGGCGAGGGCGCGCTGGATGCGCCCGACCTCGCCGCCGTACTTCGGGCCGAGGAGGGGCAGGTTCGGCCGCACCTGGTAGTCGAAGGACTCAGATTCGTCGCTGATCAGCTCCAACGCCTTGACGTTCAGCTCCTCGACGATCTGGTCGGCGAGCCGGCGCACGACCTCGGCCTCGCCGGCGCCCTGCGCCTTGACGTGCACGGCGGCAAGGGGCTGGCGCACCTTGATGCTCGCCTTGGCGCGGGCGGCGCGGCCCAGCGACGCGAGCCGCTGGACGAGGCGCACGTCGCGGGAGAGGCCGGCGTCGATGAGGGCCTGGTCGGCGGCGGGCCAGTCGCAGAGGTGGACGCTCTCCGGTGCGCCCGTGTCCCAGTTGCGCACGAGGTTCTGGTACATCTCTTCCGCCAGGAAGGGCGTCAGCGGCGCCATGAGGCGGTTGAGGGTCGTCAGGCAGGTCCAGAGCGTCTCGTAGGCGGCGCGCTTGTCGGCGTCGTCCCCGCTTTTCCAGAAGCGGCGCCGGCTGCGGCGCACGTACCAGTTGGAGAGCGACTCGACGAACTCCTCGATCTGGCGGCAGGCCGTCATCGAGTCGTAGTTCTCGAGGGCGTGGCTGCAGGTCGCGACGAGCTGGTTCAGCTCGGAGAGCGCCCAGCGGTCCAGCTCGGTTGACGAGCCCTGCGGGATGAATCCCGCAGCTTCGCTTGCGCGCTGCGCATCCTGCATCCTTCCAGGGGAAGGATTTGTCTGCTTTGCCTGATTGGTAAGGGGTGTTGGGGGGACACCCCCCATACCCCCCGGCAGGGTTGCACCCTGCACTTGCCCGTTTGCCCGTTTGCCCGTTTGCCCTTGGCCGGGCGTCCATCCATCTATCGAAGCGTAGGTGACGAAGAAGGAGTACGTGTTCCACAGCGTCGAGAGGAAGCCGCGCTTGATCTCGT
>DATBWN010000182.1:0-25238 GCA_036514755.1 Dehalococcoidia bacterium
CGTCGCCTCCACCGCCCTCCTGGAGCAAAACCCCAGCCCCACAGAGCACGAGATCAGGTTCTGGCTCGCCGGCAACCTCTGCCGCTGCACCGGCTACGACAAGATCGTCCGCGCCGTCCAGAGCGCGGCCACGAAGATGAATGGGAGGAAGTAAATGACCACCACCGCCCCCACGAAAGAGTACCGGGTCATCGGCACGCGGCCGGTCCGCCCCGACGGCGCGGACAAGGTGACGGGTCGCGCTCAGTTCGGCGCCGACATCCGCCTCCCGGGCATGCTCTACGGCCGCATCAAGCGCAGCCCCCACGCCCACGCCATCATCAAGAAGATCGACTCCTCCCGCGCCCTGGCTCTGCCCGGCGTCAAGGGCGTCATCACCGCCGCCGACTTCCCCACGCCCCCGCCGGGCATGACTGGTGGTGGCGGGCCGGGCCCGCCCGTGCCGATGCAGTACCAGCTGGACAGCTTCTTGGCCTCCAAGAAGGCGCTCTATCGCGGCCACGCCGTCGCGGCCGTCGCGGCGAGCGACCCGCACATCGCCGAGGACGCCCTCCAGCTCATCGACGTCGAGTACGAGGTGCTGCCGCCGGTCCTGGACGTGCGCGAGGCGATGGCCGAGGGCGCTCCCATCCTCCACGACGACCTGCGCACGCGCGACCCCCTCGCTCAGGCGCCGCCCGACAAGGCGACGAACATCGCCTCCCACATGCAGTTCAAGCGGGGCGACGTCGAGCAGGGCTTCGCCGAGGCGGACGTCATCATCGAGCGTGAGTACACGACCTCGATGTACCACCAGGGCTACATCGAGCTGCACACCGGCACGGCTTACATGAACAAGGACGGCCACCTGACGCTCTGGAACAGCAGCCAGGGGCCGCACAACTTCCGTCAGAGCCTCGCCCAGCTTCTCCAGATTCCCCTGGGCAAGATCACCGTCGTGCCGCTGGAGCTCGGCGGCGGCTTCGGCGGCAAGCTCTTCATGCAGATGGAGCCGCTCGCCTGCCTCCTCGCCATCAAGACCGGCAAGCCGGTGAAGATGATCATGACGCGCGACGAGTGCTTCGAGGCGACGGGCCCTTCGCCCAGCACCTACGTCCGCGTCAAGCTCGGCGCTAAGAAGGACGGCACGCTCACCGCCGGCCAGGCCTACCTCGCCTACGCAGCGGGCGCCTTCCCCGGCTCGCCCGTCGGCGGCGGCATGAACGGCGTCTTCGCGCCTTACAACATCCCCAACATCGTCGTCGACGGCTACGACGTCGTCTGCAACAAGCCGAAGGCCGGCTCCTACCGCGCCCCCGGCACGCCCGCCAGCATGTTCGCCGGCGACGCGACGATCAACGAGCTGGCGAGGATGCTCGACATCGACCCGATGGAGCTGCGCATCAAGAACGTCGCCAAAGAGGGCGACGACCGCCCCTTCGGCGGCAAGTGGGGCGTCATCGGCAACCTCGCCGTCATGGAGGCGATGAAGAACCACCCCCACTACACCTCCGAGCTGCAGGGCGAGAACCGCGGCCGCGGCGTCGCCCTCGGCTACTGGAGCAACGCCGGCGGTGAGACGAGCGCCAGCGGCAGCATCAACGCCGACGGCAGCGTCCAGCTCGTCCTCGGCGCCGTCGATGTCGGCGGCTCGCGCGCGTCGGCGGCGATGATGCTAGCCGAGACGCTGGGCCTCACCGCAGACCAGATCAACCCCCGCGTCGTCGACACAGACTCCGTAGGCTTCACCCTCCTCACCGGCGGCAGCCGGACGACCTTCGCCAACGGCTGGGCAATGTACGAGCTTGGCATGGAGATGCGCAAGCGCCTGGTGGAGCGCGCCGCCCGCATCTGGGAGTGCGACCCCTCCCAGGTGACCTACGGCGACGACGGCGTTCTCCGCGGCCCGAACGACAGCGAGGGCAAGGAGCGCAGCCTGACGTTCAAGCAGCTGACGGCGCAGCTCGGCCGCACCGGCGGCTCCATCGAGGTCGGCGTCAACGTCAGCAAGCAGACGGTGGGGCCTGGCTTCGGCGGCCACATCGTCGACGTCGAGGTCGACAGGGAGACGGGCAAGGCGAAGATCCTGCGCTACACCGCCTTCCAGGACGTCGGCCGGGCGATCCACCCCAGCTACGTCGAGGGGCAGATCCAGGGCGCGGTCGCCCAGGGCATCGGCATGGCGCTCTCGGAGGAGTACTACTACGGTCCGGACGGACGCATGCAGAACGCCAGCTTCCTCGACTACCGCATGCCCACCGCCCTCGACGTGCCCATGATCGACACGGTGCTCGTCGAGGTGCCGAACCCCGGCCACCCCTACGGCGTACGCGGCGTCGGCGAGGTGTGCGTCGTGCCACCGCTGGCGGCCATCTGCACAGCCGTCTCGGAGGCGACGGGCGTCAACTTCACCTCCCTGCCGATGACGCCTCGGGTCATCCTCGAGGCGCTCCTCGGCGACGAGGAGTAGAAGGGGCGAGGGCAGAAGCCCCCGCGCCCAGGCAGCGTGGGCCTTGAGCGCGGGGGCCCGCCCTGAGCCTGACGAAGGGTCTGCCTAACCTTCATGACCACGGAGAGACGCCCTTACGGATCCCGCTTACAGGCCGGGAGGCCCTGCCGCGAGGGGCCATCCGTACCTTTCTGACGCCAACCTCTTGACAGGCCCACAACTATGTTATACTGTCCGACTGTCGGATAGAACGTACATAGCAGGCGGCGGCTGACATGACACAAGTAACGGACGCGCCAACTACCGGCCTCGACGAGTGTCTCGCCCAGTGCCGTGAGCTCCTGAGTACGCCCGTCGGCGAGATCGCCGCCGCCTGGAAGAGATCCCATCCCGGCGGCAAGGTCGTGGGTTGCTTCCCCGTCTACACGCCGGTGGAGCTGATCCACGCCAGCGGCGCCCTGCCCCTGGGAGTCATCGGCGGCGGCAACCAGCTCGAGATCGCGCACGCCGATGCGCGCTTTCAGTCCTTCGTCTGCTCCATCATCAAGAGCACGCTGGAGCTGGGCCTGATCGAGAAGCTCAACGACATCGACTGCATGTTCTTCCAATCGATCTGCGACCCGGCCCGCAACCTTTCGAGCGTCTTCAAGCGCAACTTCCCGCAGATGACGGTCGAATACGCCCACCTGCCCCAGGCAATGGGGTCCCGGTGGGCGCTGGACTATCTGGTCTCGGAGTACAGGCGGCTTCTGGCGATTCTGGAGAAGCTCGTCGGCCATCCCGTGACCGATGACGACCTCCGACGCAGCATCGCGTCCTACAACCGCGCCCGCAGCCTCGTCCGCCGCCTCTACGAGATCCGGCGCACGGAGCCGGAGCGCCTCTCCCTGACCGAGTCATACGTCCTTACCAGGGCCGGCACGCTCATGCCCGTCGAAGACCACATTCGCCTCCTGGAGAAGGCGCTGGTCGGCCTCTCCCAGCGTTCGGCCAAGCCGAAGGACCGCATCCGCGTCATCACGGAGGGCACCTTCTGCGAGCAGCCGCCGCTGGAGCTGCTGGAGGCGATCGAGGAGGCCGGCTGCTACGTCCTGGACGACGACCTGCTTCAGGGCTGGCGCTGGTTCCTCGACGACCTGTCGCTTGACGTGCCGCCCCTGCAGGCGCTCGCCCAGGGATACCTCAACGGCGGCGTCTACTCCGGCACCAAGCACGACACGCGTGAGCCGAAGGCGAAGCACCTCATCGACAAGGTCGCCGCGATGAAGGCGGACGCCGTCATCATCCTCGCCGCCAAGTTCTGCGAGCCGGCGCTGTTCGATTATGCCCTCTACAAGCAGGCGCTGGAGCGTCAGGAGATTCCTCACCTTCTTCTCGAGTTCGACGAGAAGATGTGGGTGTTTGACCGGATCCGCACCGAGGTCGAGACCTTCGTCGAATCCATGCTCTTCGAGTGAGGAGGCGGAACAATGGCCGAACAGGCGCAAAAGACCTACGAAGCCCAGATGCATCTCATCCAGCGGGAGATGATGGCCAAGTACTTCGACGAGCTGACCCGCCTCTCCGAAGGCGAGAGCGGCTACCCGGTCCACATGCTCGTCAGCGGCAACCCGGTGGAGCTCATCCGGGCGTTCGACATGGTACCCGTCTACCCGGAGGTGAACGCCCTCCAGATCGCCGTCAAGAAGCAGGCCCTGCCGTTCATCCAGAAGGCAGAGGAGTTGGGTTACTCCATCGACAATTGCGCCTACGTCAAGGCGGACATCGGCTGCTTCTTCGAGGGCCGCAAGGCCCCCTTCGGCACCATCCCGCTCCCTTCCCTCATCCTCTGCAACTACGTGGGCTGCAACGTCTACCTGCAGTGGTTCGAGCACCTGGCAGAGTACACCGGCGCCCCGGTCTTCAACCTGGACGTGCCTTTCCTGCGCACCGACTCCGAGGAGCCGAGCGCGGAGGACATCACCTACGTGGTGAAGCAGCTCGAAGAGCTCATCGAGGTCTGCGAGCGGCTCACCGGCAAGAGCCTGGACCACAAGAAGCTGGAGCGCATCGTTGCCCTCTCCGGCGAGACGGGCGAGCTGTGGTCCAAGGTCAAGGAGCTGACCCAGCGCCAGCCCTCGCCGTTCGACGCCTACTTCGACTCCGTGACCCTGATGGCGCCGCTCTACTGCCTGCGCGGCACGGAGGAGTGCGTGCAGTTCTTCGAGGTCGCCTACAAGGAGCTGCTGGAGAAGGCGGACGCGGGCGCCGGGCCGCTGCCGGAGGAGCGCTTCCGCTTCGTCATCGAGGGGCCGCCGCCGTGGCCCTACCTGCGCATCTTCCGCGAGATGTTCAGCAAGTGGGGCGCCGTCGCCGTCGCCTCCACCTACTCGACGGTGGGCGGTCTCTGGGAGTTCGGCTTCCGGCACGACTCCGCCCACCCCCTGGAGTCCATCGCCAGGCACATGCTGCAGTGGAACCTCACCAACCGCAGCCTCCTCCACCGCTACCAGCAGATTCGCCGCTACGTGGAGGACTGGTCCGCGGACGCTCTCATCATCCACTCGGTGAAGAGCTGCCGCCTCTTCTCGGCCGGCCAGGGGGACATGCGCGAGTACTTCACGAAGGAGCTGGGCGTCCCCACTCTCCTCATCGAGTCCGACCTGGAGGACCCGCGCTACTTCTCGGAGGCGCAGATGCGTAACCGGATCGACGCCTTCTTCGAGTCGCTGGAGCACAAGCGCATCATCGCCCGGGCGGCGGGCAGCTGACTGGAGGCAACGAGATGCTGTACGGCGCAGGCGTCGACGTAGGGTCAACCCAGACAAAGGCCATCATCCTCGACGAGAGGCGCGAGATCGTCGGCAGGTCGCTGATCGATACGGGTGCCTACGTCTCCCAGGCCGCCGAGCGCGCCTTCCAAGAGGCCGTGGAGGACGCCGGGCTCCGGCGGGAGGACATAGGCTACGTCGTGGGTACGGGCTACGGCCGCTTCAAGGTGACCTTCGGCGATGCCCAGATTACGGAGATCAGCTGTCACGCTCGGGGAGCCAACCTCATCTTCCCGGGAACGCGGACCGTGATCGACATGGGCGGGCAGGACGCCAAGGGCATAAAGATAGGCGAGAGCGGCGACGTCAAGGACTTCGTCATGAACGACAAGTGCGCCGCCGGGACGGGGCGCTTCCTGGCCAACTCCGCCGAGGCCCTGGGGCTCTCCCTTGACGCCATCGGCCCCCTTTCGCTCAAAGGCACGTCGCCGGTGCGGCTCTCGACCGTGTGCGCTGTCTTCGTGGAGTCGGACATCATGTCCTACATGGCGCAGGGCAAGAAAGTGGAGGACATCCTGGCCGGCGTCCACAGCGCCATCGCCTCCCGCACCGTCGCCCTCGTCCGGCGCGTCGGCATCGAGGCGGAGGTGACGTTTACGGGCGGCGTTTCGCGCAACCTCGGCATGGTGAAGGCGCTGGAGGAGAAGCTGCAGCTGCCGGTCAACGTCAGCTTCGAGTCCCACTACATGGGCGCCATCGGCGCTGCCCTCCTCGCCCTGGAGCGGGCCGAGGCGGGTGAAGGGGGCGAGGCGCTGGTGGGAGACGTAATCAACGTTGTGCCTAGAAGCTAGGCGGGAGAAGAAGCCATGATCGTCGCTGGCATCGACATAGGCGCGAAGACCGTCAAAGCGGTCGCGATCGACGAGGAACGTCATATCCTCGGGACGGCGGTGGTCAAGACGCGCCCCGATTTCCCGGCGGTCGCTCGAGAGGTACTCGACGCGGCCCTTTCGGCGGCGGGCGTGAGCGCGGACGAGGTAGACTACATCGCCACCACCGGCTTCGGCCGCTACAACGTGCCCTTCCGCGACCTGCAGGTCACGGAGGTCACCTGCGTGGCGCGAGGCGCCGCCTTCCTCTTCCCGGAGAGCCGCAGCGCGCTGGACATCGGCGCCCAGAGCACGCGGGCGATACGCCTCGGAGAAGGCGGCAAGGTGCGCGAGTTCATGTCCAACGACAAGTGCGCCGCCGGCGCCGGCGCCTTCCTGGAGCGCGCCGCGCGCTACCTGGAGGTGAAGCTCGAGGACCTGGGCGAGCTGTCCCTCAAGGCGGACTCGCCTCAGTCCATCTCCAGCGTCTGCGCCGTCCTGGCGGAGTCCGAGATTATCAACCACGTCAGCGCCGGCCAGTCGGTGGAGAACATAGTCTGCGGCATCCACCACTCCCTGGCGACGCGCGCTCAGACGCTTCTCTCCCGCGTCCGCATGGAAGGACCGCTGACCCTCGTCGGCGGCGTGGCGCGCCAGGCCGGCATGGTCAAGGCGCTGGAAACCGTCGTCGGCACAAAGGTCAACGTCCCGGCTCAGCCGGATATGGTGGCGGCCCTGGGCGCGGCGCTCTTGGGGCTGCAGCGGCTGCAGAAGAGGGAGCAGGGGAAAGCGGCTTAGGGGAGGTTGAATCCGTGAAGCTGCAGGGCATGACGGCGATCGTCGCCGGCGGCGGACGGGGCATCGGGCGCGCCCTCGTCCTCGCCCTCGCCCGCGAGGGCGCGCAGGTCGCCGTGGCTGACATCCTGGGTGAGAACGCCGAGACAGTGATGCGCGAGGTCGAAGCCGGCGGCGGCAAGGCCCTCGCCTTCCAGGTGGACCTCACCAACCGCGCCGAGGTGAACCGGATGGTCGAAGGCGTCCTCGCCGCGACGGGCCGCCTGGACATCCTCGTCAACAACGCCGGCTGGGACAAGCTGGAGCCGTTTCTGGACAGCGCGGAGGAGACCTGGGAGAAGGTTCTGGCCGTCAACTTCAAGTCCGTCCTCTACGCGTGCAAGGCGGCGTTGCCGGCGATGGTCGCCCAGAACAAGGGCAAGATCATCAGCATCAGCTCCGACGCGGGACGCGTGGGGTCGTCGGGCGAGGCCGTCTACGCCGGCGCCAAGGCGGCGATCATCGCCTTCTCGAAATCGTTGGCGCGCGAGGTGGCCCGCTACCAGATCAACGTCAACGTCGTCTGCCCCGGCCTGACGGAGGCGCCGCTCCTGGAGAAGAGCCGCGAAGAGGCGCCCAAGGTCATCGAGGCGATAACCCGCTCCATCCCCCTCCGCCGCACGGGCACGCCGGAAGACATCGCGGAGGCGGTGCTGTTTCTCGCCTCACCCGCCTCGGACTACATCACGGGCCAGACGCTCTCCGTCAGCGGCGGCCTGACGATGGCCTGAAGCGAAAGGGGGCCGCTCATGGCCGTGGTGCTGGTGTGGAAAGACGCGACAGAGGACTCGCTGGTCGGCAGCGTTGCCCAGGCCCTGGAGTGGCGGAAGGCCGGCGAAGAAGTGACCATCGTCATCACCGAGGCGGCGCTGGCGGGCCT
Source organism: Dehalococcoidia bacterium (assembly GCA_036514755.1). Classification (GTDB taxonomy): domain Bacteria; phylum Chloroflexota; class Dehalococcoidia; order DSTF01; family WHTK01; genus WHTK01. Next base: position 7,762 of record DATBWN010000182.1, read on the forward strand.
CGCCGGCAGGGGCCTCACCTGGTCGGCCGCCCTCAAGGACCGGCCCTCCCGCATGACGCTGCTCAGGCAGGCGCGCGAGCTGGGCCTCTCCTACCATCGAGACTTCGACGCCCGCTGGAGCGAGCCGGCCAAGCTCCTGGCGCAGGCCAGCGCCGAAGGCGTCGCGCTCGTCGCTGACCCCACCTGGGTGAAGCTCCTCAAGATCGACGGCGAGCTGCCCGGCGTGGTGAAGCGGACGGAGATGGCCGACCTCTTGCGGACGCTGCGCGAGGCGAGCGTCCTGATCGGAGGGTTCTAGCCATGTCTACCTGGTCCGCGTGGGTGCCCGTCACCGGATTCGACGACGAGGAGCTGCTGTACGACAAGAAGTACCGCGATAGCGGCGGCGGCGTCGCCCGCCTGCGCTTCAACCGGCCCCAGAAGATGAACGCCTTCCACGCCGGCAACCTCGCGACCTTCGTCCGCGGCGTCGAGGACGCAAACCGCGACCCGGACATCGGCGTCATCGTCGTCGGCGGCGTCGGCGACCACTTCGGCACCGGCGGCGACGTGGAGTGGGAGGCAGCCGGCGGCCAGCGCGTCGAGATCCCCGACTTCGACGGCGTCGTCAGGCGGTCGCTGAAGCCGGTCATCGCCGCAGTGCAGGGCTACTGCATCGGCGGCAGCAACGCCCTCGCCTACCACTGCGACTTCACCATCGCGGCCGACACCTCTATCTTCGGCCAGGTCGGCCCGAAGGTCGGCAGCAACGCCCACGGCATGTACGTCGGCATGCTCGCTTACGTCGTCGGGCTGAAACGGGCCAAAGAGATGTGGATGCTCAACCAGCAGTACACGGCGCAGGAGGCGCTGGAGATGGGCCTCATCAACAAAGTCGTGCCCCTGGAGAAGCTGGACGAGGAAGTGGACCGCTGGTGCGACGAGCTGCTGGACCGCGTCCCGGCCTGCCTCGCCCTGGTGAAGCAGAGCTTCGAGTGGGTGGCGCAGTACCTGGCCCCCACCTCCAAGACGCTCCTCTCCTACATCGCGCCCAACTTCCACGACGAGTGGTACGTTAAGGAGGCGCAGCAGGCCTTCTTCGAGAAGCGCCGTCCGAATTTCTGGGCGAACGCCAAGAAGGCCGCCGACGTGAGCTGATCTCGCCGCCGCCAGTCCATCCGGCCCGTCAAGGACGGGCTGGATGGAAGTGTCCGTTCACGCGTGCACAAACTACGTTGAATATGAGGTGAAATGGGCACAGAAAGGCAGCTGATTACCCTCCAGGTCAACGGCGAGACGCGGCAGGTCGCCGTCCCCGTGCACAAGACGCTCCTCGAGGTCCTCCGCGAGGACCTCGGCCTCACCGGGACGAAGCACGGCTGCGAGCTGGGCGAGTGCGGCGCCTGTACGGTGCTCATCGACGGCCGGCCGGAGCTGGCCTGCCTCCTCCTCCCCATCGCCTGCGAGGGCCGGGAGATTCTCACCGTGGAGGGGCTGGCCGATGGCGCCAAGCTGCATCCCCTGCAAGAGGCGTTCGCCGAGCTGGGGGCGGCGCAGTGCGGCTACTGCACGCCCGGAATCCTGCTCACCGCCAAGGCCCTGATCGATAGCAACCCGAGGCCGACGCGACAGGAGATCAGGGAGGCCCTGGCGGGCAACCTCTGCCGTTGCAGCGGCTACGCTAAGATCCTCAATGCCGTGAGCATGGCCGCCCTCCGCTCGACAGAAGCCGCGGCGGCTCGAAAGCCATGACGACCGCATCGACCAGGTCCACCCCATCGATCGGCGAAGGAACCCAGGACGACCACGAGCTGGCGGTCATCGGCAAGCGCGTCCCGAAGGTCGACGTCTGGGGCAAGGTGACGGGTGAGACCCGCTACACGGACGACCTCCAGTTGCCGCGCATGGCCTTCGGCAAGCTCCTGCGCAGCCCCCACCCGCACGCCCTCATCAAGCGCATCGACACGAGCGGCGCCAAGGCCCTGCCGGGCGTCTACGCCGTCATCACCGGCCACGACCTGCCGCCGGTGAAGTTCGGCATCCTCCCCGTCTCGCAGGACGAAGAGGCGCTCTGCACGGAGAAGGTGCGGTACGTCGGCGACGCCGTCGCCGCCGTCGCCGCCGTCGACGAGGAGACGGCGGAGCGCGCCTGCAGGCTCATCGACGTCGAGTACGAGCCGCTGCCGGCGCTCATGTCCGTGGAGGAGTCGCTCTCCCACCCGGAGGTGCGCATCCACGAGTACGGCCACGGCCCCAACATCCAGCGCCTGATCAGCCTCCAGTTCGGCGACGTCGAAGCGGCTTTCGCCAAGGCAGACCTCGTGCTGGAGGACGTGTTCTTCTACCAGGGGAACAACCACCTGGCCATGGAGCAGCACGCCGCCCTCGCCAGCTGGGGGCCTGACGGCAAGCTTACGCTCTGGTCATCCACGCAGACGCCGCACTACGTCCACCGCCTCCTCGCGAAGATCCTCGACCTGCCCATGGCGCACATCCGCGTCGTCGTGCCGGCCGTCGGCGGCGGCTTCGGCGGCAAGCTCGACCCGTTCTCCCACGAGGTCGCCGCCTGCAGGCTCTCGCAGCTCGCCGGCCGGCCCGTGAAGATCGCCCTGACGCGGGAAGAGGTCTTCTACACCCATCGCGGCCGTCACCCGACGCTGATGTGGCTCAAGACCGGCTTCAGCAAAGACGGCGACATCCTCGGCTGCCACCTCAAGACCTGCCTCGACGGCGGCGCTTACGGTTCCTACGGCGTCGCCTCCAGCTTTTACACCGGCGCCATCAACTCGGTGACCTACAAGATGCCGGTCTACCGGTTCGAGGGTGCGCGCGTCTTCACGAACAAGCCGGCCTGCGGCCCCAAGCGCGGCCACGGCACGCCCCAGCCCCGCTTCGCCCTCGAGTGCCAGATCGACAAGGCGGCGGAGCAGCTCGGCCTCGACCCGGCGGCGATGCGCCGGCGGATCGTCGCCGATCCGTTCACCAAGACCGCCAACCACTTCACCGTGACGACCATCGGCCTGAAGGAGTGCATCGACAAGGTGGTGGAGGCGTCCGACTGGCGCCGCAAGTGGAGCGGCTGGCAGAAGGTCGGCGGCAAGCGCCGCGGCATCGGCTTCGCCTGCTCCGCCTTCGTCACCGGCGCCGGCGAGTCCATCTACTGGAACGAGATGCCCCACTCCGGCGTCATCGTCCGCGCCGACCGCGGCGGCGGCGTCGCCGTGCTCTGCGGCGCCACCGACATCGGCCAGGGCTCCGACTCCATACTGACCTACCTCGTCGCCGAGGCCCTGGGCATTGAGCCCAAGGACATCCGCGTCCACACGGCTGACACCGACCTGACGCCCGTCGACCTCGGCTCCTACTCGTCACGCGTCACGCTCATGTGCGGCAGGGCGGCGATGCAGGCGGCCGAGCGGCTGCGAGAGGTGATGACGAAGGCGGTGGCCCGCAAGCTGGAGGTCGCGCCGGAGGACATCGTCTTCCGCGACCGGCGCGTGGGCACGCGGGACGACTGGGAGAACGCGCTGACTTTCGTCCAGGCCGTCGAGCTGGCGGAGGCGATGCACGGCGTGCTGGCCTTCGCCGGCGCCTACGCGCCGCCGAAGCGCGTGCCCGGCTACCGCGGCGCCGGCGTCGGCCCGTCCCCCTGCTACTCCTACACGGCCTGCGCCGTGGAGCTGGAGGTCGACGAGGAGACAGGCGAGATCACGCTTCACGATGTCTGGATCGCCCACGACGTCGGCCGGGCGCTCAACCCGTCGCTAGTCGAGGGGCAGGTCGAAGGCTCTGTCTACATGGCCATCGGCGAGGCCCTGATGGAGGAGCAGGTCTTCCGCAAGGGCGTCCACAAGACACCGTCGATGCTCGACTACAAGAGCCCGACGTCGCTGGACATGCCGGAGGTCCACACCATCCTCGTCGAGACGCACGATCCCGAGGGCCCGTACGGAGCGAAGGAGGCGGGCCAGGGGCCGCTGCTACCCGTGATGCCCGCCATCGCCAACGCCGTCTACAACGTCACCGGCGTCCGGATCGACGAGACGCCGATCACGGCGGAGAAGATCCTGAAGGGCCTCGATCTCTTACGACAGGGCAAGCCGGCCCGCATCGGGCCCGACAAGCCGCCCGCCGTGGTCTATCCGCAGCCCAACATGGTCGAGTCCGCCTTCGGCCAGCCGGCGGACGAAGACGTGCCGCGGCCGTTCGCTTGAGGCCGCCTCGGAGAGAGTGACGCTATGCTCCGACTACCGCCCTTCACCTACCTGGCGCCCCAGAGCATCGCCGAAGCGGTGCGGCTGAAGGCCGAGCACGGCGCCGACGCCATGTTCGTCGCCGGCGGCAGCGACGTCTACGCCGGCATGAAGCGCGGCCAGTTCGAGCCGAAGGTGCTGGTCGCGCTGCACGGCATCGAGGGGCTTGCCAGCGTAACGGGCGACGCCGCGCGCGGCTTCAGCATCGGCGCCTGCGTCACCCTCGCCAGGCTCCAGGAGCACCCGCAGATCAGGGCTCACTTCCCGGCGCTGGCGAAGGCCGCCGGCCTGGCCGGCTCGCCTCAGCTGCGCCAGACGGGCACGATAGGCGGCAACGTCTGCCTCGACACGCGCTGCAACTACTACAACCAGACCTTCGAGTGGCGCAAGGCGATCGCGTTCTGCATGAAGAAGGACGGCGATATCTGCCGCGTGGCGCCAGGCAGCGCCAAGTGCGTCGCCGTCTCCTCGTCCGACACGGCGCCGGTGCTCTGCAGCCTCGGGGCCCAGGTGCGCCTCGTCGGCCCCTTGGGGGAGCGGAAAATCCCAATCCAGGACCTCTATCGGGACGACGGCATGTATTACCTGACGAAGCAGCCGGACGAGATCCTCACCCAGGTCGACCTGCCGCCGCCGGACGGCCTGCGCTGCGCCTACTGGAAGCTGCGCCGCCGCGGCTCCTTCGACTTCTCCGTCCTGGGCGTCGCCGTGGCCCTGCGCAGCGAAGGCGAGACGGTGCGGGAGGCGCGGATCGTCCTCGGCGGCGTCGGGTCTCAGCCGCGCGCGGCCACCGCGGCCGCCGACCTCCTCGTCGGCCGGCGCCTGACGCCAGAGGTGATCGACGCGGCCGCAGAGGCCGCCGCGAAGCTGGCCAAACCGCTGGACAACACGGACATGGCCCACATCTACCGCAAGAAGGTCGCGCGGGTCTACGCGAAGCGCGCTCTGGAAGAGATTGCCGGCCTGCCAATCGAAGAAGGACCGTGAGCAGATGACGAAGCTAAGCGAGGCCGTTCCCTTTCTGGACCGCGAGCTCGAGACGATGGCGCCCGAGCGCCTGCGCGCGCTGCAGTGGGAACGCTTCAAGGCGGTAGCGGGCGAGGTCTTCCCCGCCAACCCCTTCGTCCGGAGGAAGTGGAACGCGGCGGGCCTGCGCTCCGTGGACGAGCTGCGGTCCTGGAAAGACTTCTACGCCCTGCCCCTGACGACGAAGGCCGAGTTCGCGGTCGACCAGGAGGAGAACCCGCCTTTCGGCAGCAACCTCACCTACCCTGTCGAGCGCTACGTCCGCGTCCACCAGACCTCGGGGACTACGGGCAAGCCCGTCCGCTGGCTGGACACGGAGGCGTCCTGGGACTGGCTGGCGCACTGCTGGCGCTTCGTCCTGCGGGGCGCAGGTGTCGGCGCCGGCGACCGCGTCTTCTTCCCCTTCTCTTTCTCCTACTTCATCGGCTTCTGGCAGGCCTTCGAAGGGGCGCAACAGGAGGGCGCCATGGTGATCTCCGCCGGCGGGCTCGATTCCGTGACCCGTCTGCACGTGATGGAGAGCCTCGGCGCCACGGTGCTGATCTGCACGCCCTCTTACGCCATCCACCTGGCGGAGGTCGCCCGCGAGCGCGGCATCGATCCAGCGAGCCTGCCCATCCGCACAGCCATCCACGCCGGTGAGCCGGGCGCGAACATCCCGGCCACCCGCCGACGGCTGGAGGAGAGCTGGGGCGCCCGCTGCTACGACCACACGGGCATGTGCGAGGTAGGCCCCTACGGCTTCGAGTGCGTCGCCCAGGCTGGGCCCCACCTGATCGAGCCCGAGTTCATCTTCGAGGTGCTCGACCCTGCCACAGGCGAGCCCGCCCAGGACGGCGAGCTGGTTCTCACCAACCTCGGCCGCCAGGGCTCGCCCGTCTTCCGCTACCGCACCGGCGACCGCGTCCACCTGACCGAGGAGCCCTGCGAGTGCGGCCGGAGCTTCCGCCGCCTCGAGGGCGGCATCCTCGGCCGCGTCGACGACATGCTCATCGTCCGCGGCGTCAACGTCTTCCCCGCCGCCCTCGAAGGGATCGTGCGTCAGTTCGCGGCCGTGGACGAGTTCCAGATCGAGGTCTTCAAGGAGAAGGACATGGACGAGATCCGTCTCCTCCTCGAGATCGACGCGAACCGGCACGGCCCGTCCGTCGTCACCGAGACCGTCCGCGGCGTCGTCGAGGGCGTGAGAAGCGAGGTCGGCATCCGGGTCTACGCCGAGGCGGTCGCGTCGGGGCGCCTGCCCCGCTTCGAGCTGAAGGCGAGGCGGGTGGTCAGGCGAGAAGCCTAACCGCCGCCCCAGCGCGCAGCGCGGCCGACGCCGGGGACTGACGCCGTCCCTAACATCATCCTGAGGAAGCCCCAGGCGAAGACGAGGAGCGCAACCTCCGCCAGGCCGCCGGCCGCCGCCTGCGCGAGCGACCGCGCCTCTGGGTCCAGGTCGCTGCCCAGCAGGGACGGGGCGACGCGCAAGACCGCCGCGCCGTTGAGCAGGAGCAGCAGGACGTAGGAGCGCGCCGCCTGGCCGCGACCATCCAGCCGCTCCGCCGCGAACTCCGGCAGGATGAGGAGCCCCATCCCGACGATGAGGCTCGTCGCCGTCAGGCCGAGCATGTGGCGTAGCGCGTCCAGCGCCAGGGCGCCCGGCAGACGACCTGAGACCGCGCTATCGAGACCGAGGTAGAGCGCCAGCGCGGCCGACAGCGCCAGCCACAGCACAGCGGACCGCACGAGCCAGCCGTGGGCCTGAGACGCCGGCCGCAACCGGTTGGCCGCCGGACGAAGGACGCCCGAGAGCCATACGATGGTCCCCCACGCTAGGCCCAGGCCGACGAACGCCGCGCCGGCCACGCGGCTCGCCGCTCCGGCGTCCCCGACGCCGTACTCGAGGAGGAGCAGCGCGCCGGCTAAGACGGGGCCGGAGAGGACGAGGACGACCGCGGCCAGCCGGCCGGCCCGCTCCGACCGGCTCAAGCCCGCCATCACCGGCAGCGCCCGGCTGCCGACGCCGCCGATGAAAGCCATGACGAACGCACCCAGAAAGAGGTAAGTGACGGCCGTATTGAGGTAGTAGGGGAGGAGACGCGTCTCATCCACCAGCGCCCTGACCGCGGCGAGGGTCGCCAGCGCGGCGGTCAGCGTGAGGATCGAGGAACCAGCCAGGAAGAACCACACGGTCGCCTCGCCGCGCGCCTGCGACGTGGCGAGCGTGCCCCAGACGACCAGCGTGAAGTAGGCGGCCGCCACCAGGAGAAGTGCTTGCGCGCCGACCACGGCGACGTCGTGCGCGTGTCCCGACAGCCAGACGGCGGCGACCACACGGCTCAAGAGGCCCGCAAGGACGAGGATCAACAGCGGAACCGCTAATCGCTGGAAGCGCAGCGGGTTGCGGGAGAAGCGGGGCATCAGCCGTTGGGCCATGCCCATGACGAAGAGGCCCAGGAACCCCCACGTCTGCACCTGGCCGTGCGCCGCGCTGAGGTCCGGCCGAGACGCCTCGATGCCCCAGCCGGCCGCCCTCGACAGCGCGACCAGGATGCCCAACACGAGGCCGGCGCCGAGGGAGAGCGCTAAACTCGCGGCAATGAAGAGGTGATAGGGCTCCAGCTCCCGGCGGCGCGACACGGCCAGCAGCGGAATCGTCCTGTCCACGGCGCCGGGGCGCAAGCTATGGAGGTCAGGCGCCTTCGCCTGGCTCCCTCCGAGCCCCGAAGCTCCGGTAGGCCACGCCCAGGCTCAGCGCCGCCGTCGCGACGATGGCCGCGACGATGGCCCAGCCCCACCAGGGGAACTCGTCGCCGCCGCGCTGCAGGCTGCTGCTCAGCACCTGCAGGTTCATGAACTGCGAGACCGACTTGAGGCCGTCGCGGTTGCCCTTGCTGCCGTCCCAGACGGCGAAGGCTATGTTCGTGACGTCGCTCTCCGCCATCGAGGGGTAGCCGGCGCCGGTCTGGAGCGCGCGGGCGAAGACGATGCGCCAGCGGCCGTCCTTCCACTCGCCCTGGGCCTTTACATCCTGGAGGTCCGCCGTCGTCAGCGTGCCGAAGCCGGCGGCGACGAGGTTCTCCACGGGATAGGCGTGCCCCGTCTGGGAGAGGATGTTGCCGACCTTGCGCGCCGGCTGGAAGACGGGGTCGTCTTGGAGGAGGTAACCATCCGCGAAGCCGTCCGGGAAGCGGTCGGCGTCGGCGGTGAAGCCTGAGTCGATGTCTCGCTGCCAGACGGCCTTCCACTGCCAGATGTTGACGCTGCCGTTCGCGTCGCCCATGCAGAAGGAGGGAATGCTCACGCCCGCCACGGCGGGCAGCTGCACGGCCGCGGCGTCGGCGAAGACGTTCTGGCCGTTGACTGTGTCGTCCAGCGTCTTGTCCTTCCACTCGAGCATTATGTAGAGGTAGCCGCCATCGTGGAGGGCTCGCGCCCTGAGCGTCGCCACCTGACCGCCGCCCAGGGGCTTCGTCGCGTTCTGGGCGCTGAGCACCACCTGCGTCGGCCTCACATCGCTCCAGAGGCCGGACCAGGGATCCATGACCTCTTCTGAGACCTTCTCTGACGCCTCGATCTTGGCGGCCAGCAGCCAGGCGTCCTGCGACGCGGCCGGCACGATGTCCAGCGCCGTGTAGGCCAGCGCCAGGCCGACCGCCGCGGCCAACGCCAGCGCCGTCACTCGGAAGGATGGGCGTCTCTCACTCATGGCGAACCTCCCCCACCGACGAGCCGCCGACCGGCGTCAGCTCGCCGAGGTAGTCCTCCGTGTTCATTACGTGCGCTAGGGCCGCCGGCCCCTCTTCTGCCGGGCAGCCCTCGTCATCGATGGGCTCCGGCGGGTTGGGCACCTCCTGGTGCGGCAGGACGATCCCGAGTCGCAGCCGCTCGCTCTCGGCGCTCACGAAGGCGGCCAGCAGCCGGCCGAAGACGGCGTAGGCGCTCTCCGCGTACAGGGCCTCCAGCCTCCGGCCGACGTTCTCAGCCCAGCGGCCCAGGTGCTCGCTTAGAAACGCCTGGAGGGCGCGACGGCAGATCTCCGCCTCCTTCAGCGCGCGGCGCTCCCGGGCCAAGCCCTCCTTGAGCGAGAGGAGGTAGCAGAACTCCAGCTCGGCGGAGAGCTCGTCCGGCCGGGACGCCCCGGCCTGCACGCCGAAGGCGCGGTAGAAGCCTGCGAGGTCGGCCAGCGCCTGCACCTCCTGGTAGATGTGCTTGGCGCCGTAGGCGCACTCGTTCAGGGGACAGTCCGGCGAGGCGCTGAGCGTGAAGATGTCGCGGTGCTGGTCGACGAGCCGCGCCCGCTCGAGCGAGCGCAGCACTTTCGCCGCCGCGTCCAGCGCCGCGACGACGGCCGGCGAGGCGAGCGAAGCAGCGACGCCGGCCGGCTCGAGCGCCTGCAGCAGCGCCTGGTGCTCCTTCTCGCCGGGATAGGTGAAGGCGAGCGACAGGAAGCGGTAGAGGCTGGCGCTGGCGAAGGCACTTTCGATGCGCGTGGCGGGCAATTACGGCCTCCTAGATCGAGTTGAGGTACTGGATCGGCCGCTCGAAGAAGGGCTGACGGACGCTGACGCGCACCGCTTCCTTGCCGGCGCGGTCGTAGCCGATGACCGTGTCGTCGTAAAGCGACCAGGTCTTGCCTTTGACGGTCACGTCGCGGATCTTCGGCCCCTCCTTGACCTCGAAGTTGAAGACTATGGTCTGCGTCGCGCGGAAGAGCTGAAGGAGGGCCATGAGCTTGCGGGAGGGCGCCTCGTAGCGCGCGAGAGCGGCGTCCACGCCGGGGCCGAACATCTGCCGCAGATAGGGTCGCGGCACCCAGCGCGGCGGTATGTAGAAGACGTTCGGCTCCGTCCCGAACTGGGGGTAAAGGGGCAGCGCGACCTCTTCTTCGCGCACCATGTAGTACATGGGGTTGGTGGGGTCCTTCTCCCAGCGCCCGTCGGCTCCCACCTTGACCAGGCCCTGCAGCCGGATCTTGCCGACGCAGGCGGACATGCAGCGCGTCTCCATCGGCAGGCCGTTGGTCAGCGGGTCGCTGCCCTCGATGCGGGGGTAGCAGGCGATGCACTTCTCCGAAGTGCGCGTGGTCGTGCGGTATATGGGCTTCTTGTACGGGCAAGCCTCCACGCACTTGCGATAGCCGCGGCAGCGCTCCTGGTCGATGAGGACGATGCCGTCCTCCGGCCGCTTGTAGATCGCCTGACGGGGGCAGGCGGCGAGGCAGGCCGGATAGGTGCAGTGATTGCAGATGCGCTGCAGGTAGAAGAACCAGGTGTCGTGCTCCGGCAGCTGCGACGGGGCGGGCTCAGCCGTCTTGCTGCGCGGCGTGTCCTCGTAGATGTTCGGCGCCGTCCATTCGTCGTCGGCCGGCAGGTAGCCGACGGCGACCTCCGGCAGCTTTGTACGGGAGGCGGCCTCGAAGATCGTCTCGCCTTCGTAGAGGCCGTAGGGAGCCTCGTTCTCGTCCTCCTTGCTGCCGTCCCACACCATCCCGGGGGCGAGGCTGTTCATCATCTGCAGGAGCTTCACGTCCCAGTGGTGGGGGTAGCCGCCGTAGGGCTTGGTCTCGACGTTGTTCCACCACATGTGCTCCTGGCCTTCGGAGAAGGTCCAGGCGGACTTGCAGGCCATGGTGCAGGTCTGACAGGCGATGCACCGGTTGATGTTGAAGACAGCCGCGAACTGCCAATCCGGGTGCGCTTCATCGAAGCGGTACTCCATCTCCCGGCCGAGCTGCCAGTTATAGACCTGAGCCATCGGCATCACCTTCTCTGGGGTTCACGCTGGACTGCTGGGCGGCCACGACATCCGCCGCCGCCTGCTGGGCCTCGACCTCCGGCGACGCGAAGACGGAGGCGATGATCTCGCGCACGTAGGCTTCGCCCCGCTCCTGGAAGACGCTGTAGCTGCCGGCGAACTGGGGCGCCGTGAACAGCTTGAAGATGCGCTCCGGCGGCCAGCCCATCAGCGCGAACTCCTCCACGAAGCAGCGGGCCATCGCCTCGACGCCGTCGTAGCCCGGCGTCGCCAGACGCACGGCGACCGGCTGGAAGGGATCGTCCAGCTCGAACTCTTTCTCAGCCACCGAGCGCCCTCATCTCCGCGAAGCGGCCCTCCAGGTAGAGCTCCATGACGTTCTTCTCGTTGCCGGGGGTGTAGCCGGTGGTGGCCGGCTTCCACTTGCCCTTGCCGCGCAGGCCGCCGGGCTCCGCCTTGGTGATCCGCACCAGCGTCTCTTTGGGGACGGTGTTCACGGCGTGGTTGTCCGCCTCGCCGCCGAAGATGAAGGTCGTGGACGTCTTCTGCTTGTGGAACAGCGTGTCCGTCTGGTGCATGGGCATCGACCAGTCCCGCGTGATGCTCTGCTGCGAGCCGTAGCGGAAGCTGGCCTGGTAGCCCGTGTCTGCCGAGACGGCGCGGCCGTCCTTGCGCGTCTCGTGCGCCTTCACCGTCCGCTCCGTGGCGATGAACGTCCCGTGCTTGGTCATCACGGCGTTGTAGGGATAGGCGGGGTTGTACTTCACCCGCAGCATCAGGCGCGCCACCTTGTAGCGCGGGTCGCTCTTCTTGAAGCCGTAGTAGGGACGGTCGGCGGGGTTGGCGTCCACGTAGACGTAGTCGCCGTCCTCGAGGCCGAGGTCGCGCGCCGCCTGGGGGTTCATGTGCAGCTGCTGATCGCCGACGCCGGGCGAGCGCTTGTCGGCCCGGTGGGGGTCACCGAAGTTGCTCGCCCAGATGACGTTCCAGTCGGTGACGGCCCAGGAGGAGTGCACCGTGTGGCGCGTCTTGGGCGTGAGGAAGAAGAAGCGGAAGCCCTGCTGCCAGAGGCTGTTCTTGGTGTTCTTCACGTCCGGCCAGCTCAGCTTGTTGTTGGCGATGGTTCGCATGTCGGCGTCCAGGACCTTCTCCTGCAGCATCTCCGGCGTGATGCCGTAGTTATCGGGACGCACCAGCGGGTTGGTGCTGACGATGACGTTCGGCAGATAGGGCGTCGCCTCCGGGCCTTCGCGGTGGACGATGAAGTTCTCGCCCTGGGCGATGGCCTCCGGTATGTCCGAGTAGGCGTTCATCCGCCCCGTGTCGGTGAAGAAGGGGATGTTGTCGTGGATCTGCTCGTAGAAGGGTATGCGCGGGTAGGTGCGGAACATCATCATCGCCGCGCCGGGCTCGCCGTACTTGCCGGCGAGGATGTCATCGACCTTGTAGCCCGTGGTGGTCGCCGAGGCGTCCAGCAGCCGCTGCAGGTAGACCTCGGCCCGATCTTCGATGGCGAACTTCCAGTAGTCGGCGTAGCGCTTGTCGCCCGTGACCTCCGTCATCTTCGCGGCGAAGCGGCCGTACATCGTGACGTCGTCCAGCGTGTTGTAGAGGGGCTTGATACCGGTGCGGCCCCAGATCTGGAGGAAGGGGTTCGAGCAGGAGGCGGTGACTTCGAGCGCCTGGAACTCCGGCCAGGAGTTGGCCGGCAGGATGAAGTCCGAGTACTCGCAGGACGCCGTCATCTCGATCTCTTGGGTGACGATCATGTCGACCTTGGGATTGACGTTGAAGATGACGCCGTACGCCCACTTGGCGTTGTTGATCAGGTTGACGTTCGTCGTCCAGATGACCTTTGTCGGCGTGGGCATGTGGCTCTTGCCGGTGAAGTTTCGCCGCCCGTCTCGCGGCGTGTCGACGATGAGCGCCACGTCGCCGTGGCCCCAGTAGGCCGGCTCTTCGTCCTTGGTGAAGGCGTGCGCCTTGATGTCCTTGCCCTTCGCGTTCGGATCGAGGTTGGGGTGGAAGGGATCCTCCGCCACCCAGCCCTTGAAGCCGGGGCCCGACTCCGGCGTGCTCTGGAAGAGGGCAGCCTTGTAGTTCCCGGCCCAGCCGAAGGCGCCCGCGCCCGGGATGCCCACGTTCCCCGTGAGCAGCAGGACGAGGAAGGTCGCCCGGTTGTGAAGGGTGGCGTGGAAATAGTGGTGGATGCCCTCGCCCGAGTGGATGGCCACGGGCTTCATCGAAGCGATGTCGTTTGCCAGCTGGCGGACGAGGTCCTGCGGCGCGCCGCTGATCTCCTCGACGGTCTTCAGGTCGTAGTCTTTCAGGTGATCGCGGTAGGCCTCCCAGAGAGTCAGTACCTCGACACGCGTGCCGTTGGCCAGCGTGACGCTGCCGCGGAAGTTGAGGTCGGGGTCGATGCCGGCGCGCGCTACGCGTTCGCCGACGTCGTCGCGCGTGAGCGCCCGCAGCGCACGGCTGGCGCGGTCGAAGACGACGTAGTCGCCCAGCTTCTGATACTGCGCCTCGGTCAGGTTCTGGCGCGCGAAGCTGGGGCCATCCTTCTTTAGGCCGGGGACGTAGCCCGGGAAGACGTCGGAAGCCTTCAGGCGCTGGAGGTTGTCCGTCCGGATGAGGAGAGGCAGGTCCGTAAAGCGCTTGACGAAGGCCTCGTCGTGCTTCCCCTCGTCCATGATGATCTTGGCGACGCCGAGGAAGACCGAGGTGTCCGACAGCCCGGCGCGCACCGGTATCCAGTAGTCGGACTTCGTCGCCGGCGGGCTGTACTCGGGCGTGATCGTGACGATCTTGCCGCCGTTCTCCATGAGGTGGTGGAAGAAGTGCGACTCCGGCATCTTGTTCTCGACCAGGTTCTTGCCGACCTGGATGTGCAGCCGCGAGTTCGCCAGGTCGTTGAAGTCGCAGTCCGAGTTCTGGAGGCCTGTGACGTAGGGATGGCCGGGGGCCTGGTCGCCGTGCCAGGTGTAGTTGGACCACGTCCTGCCACCCTTGGCCTCGTCCTCGCTGACCTTGCGGATGTGCTCGTCCAGCAGGGCGAGCATGTTGGAGACGCGGTACATGCCGTACTTGCCGATGACGCCGGTGAGGCCCATGCCGCCGCGCAGCTTGAATGTGCGGGTGCCAGCGCCGCCCACCTCGTCGATCATCTCCGGCTGGTAGCCCTCTGCCTCCAGACGCCGCTTGCCCTCCTCGCCGCTGTACGTCTCGGCGATGTGCACCGTGCCCTTCGCCATGTAGCCGAAGGCCTGGTCCCAGCTCACGGGCTCGAAGGTGTCGGTGCCGCGGGTAGTGAACTTGTACTTATCGCGCGCCGCCGAAGTCAACTCCGGGAAGCCGTCGTCGGCCCAACGCTTCCAGCCAACGCGCAGCAGCGGCTGCTTCAGACGGTAGGGGCCGTAGATGCGGCGGGTGAGGGTGTAGCCCTTCGGGCAGCCGCGCGGATTCCAGTGGACGGAAGCGGTATTGCCCAGCTGGTCCTTGTAGCGGCCGCTGTCATAGTTCTGCTCGATGCGCGTGATCACGCCGTTGCGGACGAAGGCGCGCAGGCGGCAGTTGTGCGTGTCGTTCGGGGCGCAGACGAAGGTGAAGGTGCTGTCGTAGCGGTACTGGTCGCGGTAGACCTGCTCCCAGTCGCGGTTGGGATACGAGTCCAGCGGGTTTTCGACGCCGACGGGGACGCTCAGGTTCTGCAGGATCGGGAAGGTGGCGACGCCTGCCGCCAGGACGCTGGAGTCGCGCAGGAACTCCCGGCGCGAGATCGGCTTGCTCAGCGGCTGCAGTGGGTCGCTTCCGGCCATCAGGTCTCCCTCACCATCGAGCTCCTCAGTCCGCATGGAGAACCTCCGCTCTCGTCTCGACTGCCCCCTGCCCGGCGGCGCCGACGCTGAGGAGGACGAGTCCGAGGAACGCTGTTATGCCGTGATGCAGGGCCTGCGGCTGCAGGCCGGCGACGAAGAGAAGTACGACGCCCACCGCCAGGTGCCGCGTCTCGCCGCGCGAAGCCCAGGAGACGGCGGCGAAGGCGAGGGCGCCGAAGGCGGCGACGTAGAGGACGCCGGGCAGAGACATGGTCACGCCGACGGCCCAGAGAGAGACGATCGCCACGGTGGCCGGCTCACGCGCGTAGCCGGCGAGCAGGATCAGCGTCAGCAGCGCGCTCACGGCCGCGGGCCAGCGGGCGCGGACGCGCGCGCCGGCGGCGACCGCCACGAGGACAGCGGCGGCGAGCAGAGAGGCCTCGCTGATCAGCTGCAGCGTGGCAATCCCGCCGGGCTCGGCGCCCAGCGCCGTCATCCCCGCCCGGTACTGCGCCAGGGCAAGGGCGAGGGCGGCGGCGGCGACCGCCAGCACTAGGGCAACGCTCGCTCCGCTTCGCGCCGCCCGGCCGACGAGCCAGGCCGCCGCGAAGACGAAGACCAGCGGCGCCAGGGCCAGCCCGAGCGACGAGGCGAGCGGCCAGGCGAGGAGGTTCACGAGCCCGAGCAGCGCCAGGAACAGGCCGGCGACGAGCGTCGTCCGGCGGCTCACAAGCCAGACGACGGCCGCGGCCGTCGTCAGAAGCAGCAGAGCCGCCGCTAAGCGGAAGGCGAAGTCCCCCGCAAAAGTCGCGAAGCGGTACGCCTCCAGGAAGGCGCCTTCGCGGGGAATGTGGACGCCTACGCGGTAGACGACGCGCTGGAGGAAAAGCTCCGCCAGCCCGGTGAGGGCCAGCGCGGTCCCGAGGGAGACAACGAGATCGGCCTGGAAGGCCTTCGTCCAGCCCGCAGTGCCGGCCGGCCTTCCGGCAATGGCCGCCGTGCCGATGGTCATTCCGTCGGGACCGATTGCCAGCCTCGTCATATCGCTGACTCCAAGCTAGGACGGCGCCGTTGTTCGAGACATATCCATTCGGCCAAAGCCGAGGGCGCAACGGTCACTTGCAGGGGGGCCAAATGGCACGTGCGCAGCCCGGAGGGGCCTGCGGGGGCCGATCGGCCGGCGAAAAGGTGTCCTTCGGCTATCTCCCGCCGGGCGCGGGAGCCTTACGGTGAAAGCGATGCTCGACTCTGAAGGTCCGCCTCAGTTCGCCTTCGTCGGCTCGTCCGGGAGCGGCAAGACTACCCTCCTCGAAGCCACCGTTCGAGCTCTGAGGGAAAGAGGGCTGCGCGTAGGCTTCGTCAAGCACACACACCACAGCCTCGACCTCGACGTCCCCGGCAAGGACTCCTGGCGCCTGCGCGAGGCCGGCGCCGAGGCCGTGCTGCTCGCCACGCCGGAGCGCTACCTGCTGCAGCGGCCGCGCGACGCCGGCGACCTCCACGGCGCCTTCGCCGGCTGCGACCTGATCCTCCACGAGGGGGACCGGCGCTCGCCCCACCCTAAGGTGCTCGTTGGCGAAACGGCGGCGGTCGCGCGGCAGCGGCTGACGATGGGGCCGCTCATCGCCTGCGTCGGCGCGCCCGCCGAGGACGGCGTCTCCACCTTCGCACGCGACGACGTCGACGCCCTCGCGTCCTTTCTCATCGCTTACGCCCGCTCAGAGCCGGCGGATCCCCCCTCCCTCGACTCGCTGCTCGAGCGCGCCGCCGCCGCCCAGGGTCACCTCTGCCCCGGCCAGGTGCTGGGTGTGCGCATGGCGGCGCGAGGCCTGCGGGAGCTGGGTCTCCCCATCCCGCCACCGCCCAAGCGCCTCGTCGCCTTCATCGAGACCGACGGCTGCGTCGCCGAGGCCGTGGCTGCCGTCAGCGGCTGCTCCCTCGGCAGGCGTACGCTCAAGCACGTGGACTACGGCAAGACGGCTGTAACCTTCCTTGACCTGGCGACCGACCTGGCGGTGCGGGTCAAGGCGCGAGACGACGCCCGCGAGCACGCCGCCCGCTTCTGCTCGGCCGGCGGCGACGTCCACGCCGCTCAGGCGGAGGCCTACCGGCAGCTGCCGGACGAAGCGCTGCTCACGGTGCAGCCGGTGCGCCTGCAGCAGCCGCCCCCGGCCGGACGCCCTCGCTCACGGCTCGCCTGCGCGGAGTGCGGCGAGGAGGTCAGCGCCGGACGCGAGATCTGGCGCGAGGACCAGGCGCTCTGCCGAGCCTGCGCGGCCGGAGCCTACTACGAGCCAGCCCGGGCCGGCGTCGCGGGCCAACGTCCCTAAGAACGCATTCATTCTGGAGCGATAGGTCGTGGAAGTAGCATCTCTGTACGCTGACCCGAAGCAGTGGCCCGTCTTCTCGGCCGAAACCTTCCCCACCGAGAACTTCCGGCCCATCGACCCCATCCTCAGGACCGTCGAGGAGCTGCTGCCGCACGGCATCAAGGCCGTCACGACCACCTGGGGCGCCCTGGGCAGCGCCCGCGGCGGCACGCCCTCCGTCAGCCGCATCATCCACGAGAAGTTCGGCATCCCCACCGTCGTCCACTTCAGCATCCAGGCGAAGACCCGGCGCGACGTCGAGGGGCTTCTGCGCGGCCTCTATCTGGACG
>DATBWN010000183.1:0-7827 GCA_036514755.1 Dehalococcoidia bacterium
GCGCGGCGGCCGTGACGGCACGTAGCCGCTGTGGAGGAAGGAGATGTGGGACGTATCGATGTTGCCCTCCAGGCCCTGAATCCAGTTGCAGTAGGAGATGACCTTGGAGGCGCGCCACTGGTCGCGCGGGACGGATTCGGAGCCGAAGTCGCGGAAGCCCGGCATCTTCTCCTGCGGCCCCATGTAGGTCCAGACGATGCCGCCCGACTCGTGCGTCGGGTAGGCGGTGACGCGCACCTTGCTCTTGAAGTTCGACTCCGCTGGCTCGGAGGGCATGTCGACGCAGTTGCCGTCGACGTCGTACTTCCAGCCGTGGTAGACGCAGCGCAGGCCGCACTCCTCGTTGCGGCCGAAGAAGAGCGAGGCGCCTCTATGCGGGCAGGCCTGGACGAAGAGGCCGACGTTGCCGTCCGTATCGCGGAAGGCGACGAGGTCCTCGCCGAGGAGACGGACGCGCACCGGCGGGCTGTCCGGCGCCGGCACCTCGCTGGAGAGGAGGGCGGGCAGCCAGTAGCGGCGCAGGAGGTTGCCCATCGGCGTGCCGGGGCCCACTCTCGTCAGGATCTCGTTGTCTTCTTTCGTCAGCATCGCCTAACTCCGAGAATCAGCTCAAACGTCGCAGCCTATCTAATCACGCCCCTTGCAAAAGTCAACTCCGCGCCAGCGAGGCCGCGAGGGTGCCCGGTTGTCAGCGCCGGCGTACTTATGTAGATTAGGTTGCGCCTGGCGGGGCTTCGGGGAGTCGTTTGCCTCAGAGAGCGCTGCTGGCCGCCCTCGTCTTCCTCTCCGTCTCCTGCGTGGCCGTCACCGACGAGCAGGGCGCCGAACCGCTGCCCTCGTCGGCCGAGAAGACGGCGGCAGCCGCCTCGACGCTGTCGCTGGCGGACGCCGCCGCCCTCGTCCTGCCTACGCTGGCGCCGGACGACTGCCGCCTGCCGCGGCCGGACATGACGCCGCCGCCCCAGGAGACGCCGGACGCCGCCGTCCGGCTCGTGCCGCCGCGCGGCGTCCAGCTGCCGCCGGAATACGATCCCATCTCCTTCGCCGAAGACGAGGCCCTGCGCGAGCAGATTCTCGACATCCTCGGCGACGAGGCCGACTCCTACGCGGTCTTCGTCAAGGACCTGAAGACGGGCCGCGGCCTCAGCGTCAACGCGGAAGAGGTATTCTACGCCGCCAGCGTCTTCAAGCTCTTCGTCATGTACGAGCTCTTCAACCAGCAGTCGCAGGGCCTGGTGGGCTGGGCGGACCAGCTCGTCGTCACGCCCTACTACGACTCCTTTGGCCTCAACGTCCGCGGCACCGCCCTCTGCGAGACGCTCACCGTCGCCCGCGCCCTCGTCGCCATGATGGCGGCGAGCGACAACGCCGCCGCCGTGCTCCTGCAGGACCTCGTCGGCGCCGGCAACGTGAACGAATCGCTCAAGGCCCTCGGCCTCGCGGCGAGCGAGATCACGGAGGCGCTGCCGCTGACCGCGGCGGACGTCGCCCTGCTGCTGGAGGCCATCGGCCGCGGCCAGGCGGTTAGCGCCTCCGCCAGCGCCGAGATGATCGGCCTGATGAAGCGGGAGGAGCTGGACAACGGCCTCGGCGCCGACCTGCCCGAGGGCGTGGAGCTGGCGCACAAGACGGGCAACTGGTTCAACGCCACGCACGACGCCGGCATCGTCTTCGCGCCGGGCGGCGCCTACGTCATCGTCGTCCTCTCCGACAAGGACCACGAGACGGCGCTGATCCGGCGGCTGGCGAGGGCCGTTTTCGAGCACTTCGAGCCGTCAGCGGCGACGCCCGGCCCCTAGCCCGCGGGCCTGTTACGCGGCTGAAATATCGAAAGCCAGAACCTGTTATAAGGAGTAGACGGCCCTAAGGGATGGCGGCCGGACTAACGGCCTCGCAGGACGCGAGGCGGTCGCGAAGGCAAGGATGCCGGACGTTTCCCTCTTTTCCCCGGCCGCAACCCCCGCGCTGCGCCTGCCTCAGAGCGGGGCAGGTCTGCCCGGAAGGGCCGTCTACCTCTGGGCCCTCGGCCTGGCGCTTGCCTGGCTTCTCGCCACCCTCGTCGTCGTCGACCGCACCACCCCCATCGATAACACCGTCGGCGGCCCCGACTACAGTCGGGGCGTGGCGCAGCCGGCGCCCGTCGTCGCGGTCGCGGAGGCCTACCAGGCTGAGGCGTCGTCGGTCGCCCAGGCGTCGACAGTCGCGGCGCAGGAGGCGCCCGCTGCCGACACGTCCAGCGCTGCCGCGGTGACCGAGAGCGCGCCGGCGGCCGTCGCCGTGCCCGCGGCGCCGCAGCCCCAGCCCGTCGTCGCTCAGCCGCAGACGCCGGCCGAGCGCTGGCGCGCCGAGGGCATCATCCTGGAGACGGAGGGCCAGGAGTGGGACGCCACCAGCCTCGCGAACGTGGACGCAGCCCTGTCGAAGCTGCCGGCGGCCGTCCGCGCTAGCCTCGGTAGCCGCGCCCTCGGCCCGCTGCGCATCGTCGTCAACTCGCAGGGGCGCGCGCTCTCCGGCAAGCAGCCCTACGGCCGCGCCGCCAACTTCTTCTCCACCAATGACGGCGTCAACGAGCTGGTCCTCTACCCGCGTCAGAGCGCCGCTACCGTCCTGCACGAGCTGGGCCACGCCTACAACCTGCGGACGATGCCCGCCGGGCGCTACGCCCTCGTCCTCCTCGACGCGGAGATGGCGAGCTTCATGGCGGCGACGGGCTGGCAGCTCGTTTCGACGCCGGATCAGGTGCGCGCCGCCCGCGACCAGACGCAGGTCGCCTACGCCTACGACGGCGGCTTCGTCTGGCCGCGCCTCTCCCACGAGGACCCGCTGGAGGACTTCGCGAACTCTTTCGCGCTCTTTTTCCTGGACCCGGCGGAGCTGCAGCGGCTCTCGCCGGCGCGCTACGACTGGTTCGCCGCTAACCTCAACCGCTAGCGCTTCGCCTCCACGGGGCTCCCGACCGGCGTCAGCGTGACGTCGAAGGTCGTCGCCAGCGTCCCGTCCGGCCGCTTCTCGAACTTGCGGACGAGCGACTCCCGCACGCCGAAGACGGGGTCGGAGTCGAGCCGGGGCGACTCGCTGTCGAAGAAGTGGGTCGTGAGGGTGTAGTGGCCGGGCGCCGACACGATGATGTGGATGTGAGCCGGACGTACCGGCTGGCGTCCGGCGGCGTCGAGCAGCTTCCCCACCGGCCCGTCCACCGGCACCGGGTAGTCGACCGGCCGCACCGTAACGAACTCGTAGCGCCCATCGGCGCCCGTGGTGAAGACGCCGCGCAGGTTGTTCGGGTCCTGGCTGGCGTCCTGCTGGGCGTAAAGGCCGTTCGAGGCGGTCTGCCAGACATCCAACGTCGCACCCGCCAGCGGCCGCCCGTCCACTGAGCGGACTACACCGGAGACCTGCAGCCTGACACCGGCGTCCGCCGTCTCAATCAGCGAGTCGCCGTTGGCGCGCTTGGGCGAGCCGAGCTGGTAGAACGGCCCGAGGAGCGTGTTCTCCGTCGACCCGGCGAGGCCGCGGTAGTTCATCCTGTCCACGAGGCTGGAGACGCCGAGGATGTCGGAGAGGAGGATGAACTCCTGGCGCGACTCGGTGCAGGTCTGGCCCGTGGCGGTGAGGAACTGGATGGCGGTCATCCACTCTTCCTCGGTCAGCTTGACCTCGCTGGCGAAATCGTGCAGGTGGCGGATGAGCGCCGACGTCAGCTCGCGCAGGCGCTGGTTCGGCGTGTTGGCGAAGGCGGCGAGGACGTCGCTGAGCAGGCGCTCCTCGACTGCGGATTGGGCCATCTTGCTCCTCCTCCTGGCCAGATTGGCTCCAGCCGGACTCACTGTATCATGTGCTCGAAGCGCGTGTTACCTCGGCCCGCGGGCGCCGGGGCGGGCCTGCCGGCGGCAGGCAGGGAGGAGAGCTTGAGCGACTACGACCTCGTTATCGTCGGCGCTGGCCTGGCCGGTCTCACCGCCGGCCTGACGGCCGGCCGCTACGGCCTCAGCGTCGCCATCGTCGACCAGATGGGCTCCGGCGGCCAGGTGCTGAACGTCGAGAAGATCGAGAACCTGCCCGGCCTCGCCGAGGGCATCGCCGGCTACGACCTGGGTGCCATCGTCCAGGAGCAGGCGGAGGCCGCCGGCTGCGCCTTCATCTTCGACACGACCGAGGGCCTGGAGGAGGAGAACGGCGAGTGGGTGGTGCGCTGCGCCGAGAACGACCTGCGTGCCAAGGCCGTGATCATCGCCGCCGGCTCCACCATCCGCTCCCTGGGCATCCCCGGCGAGGAGAGGCTCGCGGGCAAGGGCGTGTCCCACTGCGCCTCCTGCGACGGCCCCTTCTTCACCGGCGGCGAGGTCTGCGTCGTCGGCGGCGGCGACTCCGCTCTCGAGGAGGCGGCCGTCCTCGCCGGCCACGCCGAGCGCGTGAGGGTCTTCTGCCGCGAGCCGGCCTTCAGCGCCCAGAAGGCGATCCTGGAAGAGGCCGAGAGCAAGCGCAACGTCGAGGTCTACTTCGATACCGAAGTCCAGGAGATCGTCGGCGAGGACGCCGTCACCGCCGTGCGCCTGCGCGACCGGGCGACCGGCGAAACGCGAGAGGAGGCCGTGGCCGGCGTCTTCGTCTACGTCGGCCTGGAGCCGAACAGCGCCTTCGTCCGCGGCGTCGTCGACCTCGACCCGACGGGGCACGTCGTCACCGACGTCATGATGCGCACCTCGGCGCCGGGCGTGTTCGCCGCCGGCGACATCCGCCAGGGCTCGGTGAACCTGCTGGCCGCCGTCGCCGGCGACGGCGCTACGGCTGCCGTGGCCGCTTATCACTACGTAAGTAACAGGTAACCAGTAACAAGCAACAAGAAGACCGAGGCATTTGGCCTTGTTACTTGTTACGTTTCGCCGTGCTATGCTCCGCTCGGCCCAGCAGCTTCCCCGCCGCTTCCCTTAGGCTCAGGAGGAGAGAGTTTATGGACGTGTCTTTGGAAGGCAAAGTCGCCATCGTTACGGGCGCGGGGCCCAACATCGGCAGCGGCATGGCCCTGGCGCTGGCGAAGTACGGCGCCAACGTCGCCTGCAACGACATCAACGCCGAGGCCGCGGAAGCCTGCGTCCGCCGCATCGAGCGTAACGGCGGCACGGCGATGAGCATCCCCGGCGATGTGACCAGCGAAGAGGACGTCAAGGGCTACGTCCAGAAGGTCCTGGACACCTGGGGCCGGATCGACATCCTGATCAACAACGCGGCGATTCTCGGCGGCAGCGGCGTCATGGACGAGAGCACGGAGTACTTCACGAAGGCGGTCATGACCGCGGCCCTCGGCAACTTCCTAAACACCAAGTACGTTGCCCGCTCCATGTGCGAGCGCGGCATCCGCGGCTCCATCGTTTGCATATCCTCCTCGCACGGCTGGTCGGCCTCGCCGGGCGTGACGAGCTACGCCTTTCACAAAGGAGGCGTGAACAACTTCGTCCGCGCCGCGGCGATGGACCTGGCCTCCTACGGCATCCGCGTCAACAGCTTCTCGCCCACGGCGCCGACGCCGGACAACCCGGAGCTCATCGCGGCGCGCCGCGCCGCTGGCCAGGCCGCCGGCTTCCAGCGCCGCGGCGGCATCGGCGGCCCGCCCGGCGAAGAGCCCTGGCGCCGGCCCGTGCGCTGGCAGGGCGAGCGACCACCGATGATCCCGATGGGGACCACGGGCACGCCGACCGACATCGGGCACTGCATCGCCTGGCTCTGCTCCGATTACGCCCGCCTGATCACCGGCTGCGACTTCGTCATCGACGGCGGCGCGCGGGCGAAGAACTGGGCGCACGTGCCGCCGGAGCCGGGGACGATGCTCGGCCCGGCGCCGCTGATCAAGCTCGACATAACGGGCGAGATCGAGTAGGAACAGAGGCAACGCGTTTGTCATTCTGAGCCCTTCGACTTCGCTCAGGATGAACTCCGCGAAGAATCTGGCCGAGGGGCAACACGAAGCGCTTTTCGCTCAGGACTAGATTCCTCGCTGCGCTCGGAATGACAAGCCTGGTGAAAAGGAAGGGAACGTCATGAAGCTGAAGGGAAGAGTAGCCCTCGTCAACGGCGCCGCCCGCGGCCTCGGCCGCGCCGTGATCCTCGCCTGCGCCCGCGAGGGCGCCGACGTCGTCGCCACGGACATCCTCGAGGACGGCGTGAAGGAGACGGCGAAGCTCGCCGAAGCGCTGGGCGTCAGGGCCCTCGGCGTCTACTGCGATGCCTCCGATGAGGGGCAGGTCGAGGCGCTGACGAAGCGCGTCGTCGCCGACTTCGGCCGCCTCGACATCCTCGTCAACACCGTCGCCTGGATCGAGCCGCCGACGCTGCTCAAGGACATGCCGCTGGAGATCTGGGAGAAGACGCTGAAGTACGACCTGACGACGCACTTCCTCGCCTGTAAGCACGCCGTGCCCCAGATGATCGCCCAGAACTACGGCCGTATCGTCAACGTCTCGTCCGAGGCGGGGAACGGCGGCTACCGCTTCCGCGGCGCTTACTGCGCCTCCAAGGCCGGCGTGATCCGCATGTCGCAGACCTTCTCCGTGGAGACGCAGGAGTACGACATCAACGTCAACGCCATCTGCCCGCGCGGCATCGCCGGCGCGCGGCTCGATGCCCTGCGCGAGCTCATGTCCCAGGCTCGCGCTGGCAGCTCGGAGCCGCCGCCGCCTCAGCCGCAGCAGCAGCGGGCGCCGAGCATGCGCGGCCGCTCGCCGACTATGGACCCGCCGGAGGTCGCCGAGCTGATCCTGTGGCTCGTCTCGCCGGAAGGGCAGCGCGTCAACGGCCAGGCGATCAGCATCGGGTGAACGAGCCCTCTATGGGGTAAGAAGAGAGGCCGGGCGTTAAGCCCGGCCTCCCGCTTGCGCCGCGCGCGTTGCGCTAGTTGGTGCGCAGGTCGACGACCTGGATGCTGCCCTGGGAGGCAACGCCCGCGCCCATCAGCTGCGTCAGACCGGCCTCGACGTCGAGCGTCGACGCGTCGATCACCTCGAAGGTGTGGCTTGGCTGGCCGCTGTAGACGGCGGCCGCGAAGGCCTGCTGCTCGACGGCCATGACTGCCTGCGCCCGCTCCGGGGAGTCGACGATGTAGTAAACGTGGGTCGGAGCCGCGAACGGCTGCGGGACGCTGCGGACGACGCTCTGGCCGCTGCCGCCGCCGGACTCGGTTGCCTGCCAGGCGCCGACGCCGACCGCCGCGCTGATCGCCAGCGCCGCGCCGCAGATGGCGACGAGGTGCTGCGTCTTGATTCGCTTCCAGGTTGTCGGGAAAGTGCTGCCGATTGTGAGGTTCATTTTCTTTGCCTTTCTTTGTTGAGTTTTGGTTTTGTTGTTTGAAAGCCGTGTTTCGCGCCGCTTGAGGGCGGCTATTGCTGCTGGTGATTCCTCTTCTTCATTTGCCCTCCTCTCGTCTCCCTTATGCGCTGCTTCTCTCACAGGTAGTTTCGCTTTAGCTGAAAGGCGTGCCATCGACCGGTTCAGCCATGCGCTCAGCCATCTTTGAGCCTGCCCTGAGCCTGTCGAAGGGCGAAAAGACGCGAAAAGGGCGCGAAAAGGCGCCCTGGGGCGATTCGATGACTGGATTCAGTCAGTGAGACGTGTGGTCAGTCAGACGAGGCCCTTGTCGCGGGCGTAGACGGCGGCCTCGGTGCGGTTCGCGAGGCCGGTCTTGGCGAGGATGTTGCTGACGTGTCGCTGGACGGTGTTGATGCTGATCACCAGCTCGCCGGCGATCTGGGGGTTGCTCCGGCCGGCGGCGACGAGGCGCAGCACCTCCACTTCGCGGGGCGAGAGGGTGCCGGGAGCCGGGACGGCCGCGGGCTG
>DATBWN010000184.1:0-5141 GCA_036514755.1 Dehalococcoidia bacterium
TCGACGCAACGCCTTATCTCGACCAGGAGCCGATGCTATGCTAGGCGCACTGTACAGCTTTCGGAGCGAAGGACTGCGGATATGCTGAGCAAAGAGGACAACGAGCTGCTTTGTCGCGTCGGGCCGGGCACGCCCATGGGCAACCTCATGCGCCAGTACTGGCTGCCCGCCATCCGATCGGACGAGCTGCCGGCGTCCGACTGCCCGCCCCTGCGCGTCAAGCTCCTGGGCGAGGAGCTCATCGGCTTCCGCATGACCTCGGGCCGTGTCGGCCTCATCCAGAGCGCCTGCCCGCACCGCGGCGCCTCGCTCTATTACGGCCGCAACGAGGACGAGGGCCTGCGCTGCGTCTACCACGGCTGGAAGTTCGACGGCGAGGGGCGCTGCGTCGACATGCCGTCGGAGCCTGCGGAGTCGAACTTCAAGGGCAAGGTGCAAACGGCGGCCTACAAGACGCACGAGCGCAACGGCATCATCTGGGCCTACATGGGCCCGCGTACTTCCGCGGAAGTACCGCTCCTGCCCGACCTCGAGGCGACGCTGCTCAGCAGCGACCCAGAGCGCATCTCCATCCTCCACCGCGCCTGCAACTGGATGCAGGGGTTGGAGGGCGAGCTCGACACGGTGCACGCCGCCTTCCTCCACTGGGGCTTCGACGAGCCCGGCGAGCCCGGCAGCCTCACCTACTACCACTTCAGGCACCGCGCCCACCCCCACTTCACCGCCATGGACACCGACTTCGGCTGCGCCTACGGCTGCTACCGGCCGGCGGAGGCGGACAGCTACTACTGGCGCATCGGCCACGTGCTCTTCCCCTTCTACGCGATGCAGGCGGCGGGGCCGATGGGCCCCGAGGCGAAGCTCAACGCCTACGTCCCCATGGACGACGAGCACACGCTGCAGTGGGAGCTCTACGTGCGCACGGACGGCACGGAGAGCGGCTTCAGCCGCGCCGGCCGCTACGCCATCAACCGCGGCGGCGCCAGCGAGCAGGAACCGACGCGGCGGGGACGCTACGTCCCGCAGGGCACCGGCTGGCACGACCGCTTCAACATCGAGCAGAACCTGGCGAACGACTACCTCATCGACCGCGAGGCCCAGCGCGAGAAGAAGAGCTTCAGCGGCATCCCAGGCATTCGCCAGCAGGACATGGCGATGACCGAGACCATGGGCCCGATCTACAACCGCAGCAACGAGCACCTCGGCACGTCCGACTCGATGATCATCCGCGCCCGCCGGCGCTGGATCGCCGCCGCGAAGGCGCTGCGCGACGAGGGCGCCCTGCCGCCCGGCGTCGACGCGCCGGAGCTCTACCGCCAGCGCTCGGGCGAGGTCGTCCTGCCGCGCAGCGTCGACTGGTGGGACGGTACGAAGCAGCTGCGCGAGCGCTTCGACGCCAAGGTCGAGCGACCGGTGGCGGTCGGCGGCGCCGGCGGTTAGGCGACGTAGCCGGAGGGCTCGGCGCCCTTCTTCGCTGGCACTTCCTTCTGGAAGTGCAGCATCTGGCCCTGGACGAAGCCGATCCGGCTGAAGAAGCCGACCATCTCCGGGTTGGCGTGGTTCACCAGCGTGAAGATGCTCTTGATGCCGTGGTCCTCGGCCGATTCGCTGAAGCGGTCCACCAACCGGCGGGCGATGCCCTGGCCGCGGTAAGCCGGGTCGACGCCGATGATCTCGATCCAGCCCACCGTCCCGGGCAGGCCGAACTCGAGCTCACCCGCCCGGCCGAGGATGAAGCCGACGACGCGGTTGTCCACCTCGGCGACGAGCGAGGCCCAGTGAGGCCTGATCGCCTCTGAGATCTCGATCCTCGCCGCCCAGTACTCCGGCCGCGCCACACCCGTGACCCGCTCCTCGATGTCGATGATCGCTGCCAGGTCTTCCTTCATGAGGTCCCTTAGATAGATCGCTTTGCTCATGTCGCGCTCCTTCAGTCCGCAGGGTCAGTCTTGAGGCCGTCTGTCACAGAGACAAGCGGCGGACGGCAAGAGAGTCGGGGGCCGGTTAGCCCTTCTTGACGCGGCTGCCGGGCGTGACGAGAGTCGGAGCCGCGAGTGGACGGTCAGGCTTGGTGGCGGAGAGGGAGGGATTCGAACCCCCGGTGGACACGAGGCCCACAACGGTTTTCGAGACCGCCGCATTCAACCGCTCTGCCACCTCTCCAGGCCGATTATAGCAACGGCCCGGGGGCACTCTGGCCGCGGGCCGTCGACAGGCGCGAAGAGATCCTAGACCAGGTTCGCGAAGACGAAGATGCGGTTGCTGTACTCATGCAGCGACGCGTCCCAGTTGCCGGCGCAGGTGATGAGCGTCATGTCCGCGGCGTTGGAGTCGACGAGCGGCAGGATGTTGACGTCTTTCGGGTAGCTGAGCACTTCTCTCACCTGGTAACGGTAGGTCTCGCCGGAGGCCGTGTAGTAGATGATCTCGTCGCCGGGCTGCAGGTTGCGCAGGTAGTAGAAGACGGCGATGCCGGGGCTGCCGTTATGACAGCGCGCGCAGTCCACGTGGCCGGCGAAGACCATGTTGCCCTCTACGTAGCCGCCGTAGCCGGGGAAGGCGCTCAGGTCGTACCAGACGGCGTTGAAGTAGCCGGTGGGGTTGGGCAGATACGCGGCGTCCGCCGGGACGTACATCTGGCTAACGGCGGCGTCGACGCCGGCCGCCGGGATGACCAGGCGGTCGCCTGTCGATGTCTCGCCGGTGCTCGGCGGCCGCGCCCCCGTTACGGCGCCGCCAGTCGTAATCGGGGCCGCCACGGTCGTCACCTTGATGCAGTTGGCGAGGAACCACTCGCGCTCCTCCATCGACTGGTAGGGCGTGTCGCGGATCGCGTCGCAGTTGGCGCGGTTGGCCGGGGCGGGGACGGGCGTCGCGGCCGCCGGCGTCGGCACGGCGCTCTCGCTGACGGCGACGTCGAGGCCGGGCAGCGCCGAGAGCTTCTGGTTGTTACCGCCGCCCATGCTGAGCGCCGCGGCGATGAGGAAGACGCCCAGGGGTGTGGCCAAGAGCAGGGCTACACGGGGCATAGCGGCGAAGCGGCTGAAGACTCTCAATGCGCGACCCTCCTGGCGCCTCGCGGCTTAGCCAACGCGTTCGGCGGTTACTACCAGCCTGCGATCATACTGGCCGGCGCTGAAGGCGCCGATGCAGGAGATGAGCGTGAGCGACTCCTTGGCCGTGGCGGTGTAGATCGGCCCGTTCCAACGATCGGAGTTGGCAGCCACGGACTCGTTCGCCGTGACGCTGTAGCGGAAGACGCCGCCGTTGACGCGCACCTCGATCTCGTCCCCGACCTGCAGCAGCTTCAGGTCCCAGAACACTGCCGTGCAGGGAGGCGGCACCGAGCCGTTCTTGCACGGCTTCTTGCCGGAGTCGACGTGGCCGGCGAAGACGGAGTTGCCGCCGATGCCGGGCCCGCCGCCGAGGCCGGGATAGGCGGAGAAGTCGTAGTAGGCGACGTCATCGGCGCCGTCGGGGTTGGGCGGGTAAGTCGTGCCGCCGTTCGGGTCAGGGACGACGGGTTTGTAGGTGAGGGGTGCGTCGACACCGATCTTCGCGATCACAATCCGGTCGCCGGCGCCGAGATTCGGCAGGTTGGGGTTCACGTTGGGCGAGAGGGTCTCGCGGTTGGGGTCGATGGTGGCGACGGGCGTTGGCACGTCGGTCGCCAGGCCGGCGAGCTCGGACTCCTGGCTGCCGCCGTTGCCGCTGCCGCCGCCGAGGACGACGACGGCCAGGATGATGCCGACGATCGCCACGGCGCCGAAGGCGGCGACTAGCGGGACCGGCAGGCGCCCGCCGAAGAGAGCGAGCGGTCCGCCGCCTCCTGCCGCCGCGGGCTCGCCTTCCAGCGGAGCCTCGCCCGACGTCTCTCCCTCGGGCGGGCGTTCCTCTTCGGGCCTTGGTTCCTCGACCATCACGCAAGACCTCTAGCAATGTTCGCGGCTCTTTGAAAGAGCCGCTTCATACAGGATATTCGGGGCGTTATGGCAACGCAACTGGGGTTAACCCTAAGTCGGGCAGCCCGCAAGAGCTGCCCGACTTCTTCTCTGGCTGCGTGGTGCGACCTAAGCGCGCACGCGGAAGGCGATGACGCCGCCGATGAGGGCGCTCGCCGTCAGGACGAAGCCGGCGTAGACCGGCCAGCCGGTCCCGCCGCCGTCTGCCAGGCCGCCGTCGCCCGTGCTAGGTGCGCCCAGGCCTGTCGTGGGCGCGCGCGTCGCGGTGGCGGTGGGCGGCACCGTCGTCGCCGTCGGCGTGGCTGCGCAGTTGATGAGGATGGTGGTGGAGCCGGAGACCGTGGTGCTGGCCACGGTGGCCGTCACCGTCGCGGTGCCGCCCTGCGTGGCCGGCGCCGTGTACAGCGTCGTAGCGGCGCCGCCGGTGCCGGTGGTCACCTGCGTGGGGCTGACCGAGCCGATGCTAGCGGCCACGTTGAGGGTGACGTTCGGGAGCGGGTTGCCGCCTCCGTCCCTGACGGTCACCGTGATCACCGAGAAGCTGTTGCAGGCGAGAGTCGCGAAGGACGACGAAACCGTGACGCCGGCAGCGACGGTCGTTGTCGGCGTGGACGTCGCGACGCCGCAGTCGACGACGAAGTTCACCGTGGTCACTTCGCCGGCGTCCAGCTCGAAGTTGTTGAGAGTCGTGTCCTCGATGTCGCAGTTCTCATCGTCTGCGTCGGTGCCGCTGACTATGCTGGCCGTGAAGTCGTAGTTACCGCCGAAGTGGTCCGTCTCACAGGCGTCGGTGATATCTATCCGACCGACGTTACCGTCGGCATCGTCGTTGGAGCCCTCATCTGTGGCCGTCAAGGTGTCCGCGTGGTCGGTCGGGTCAGGCGAGATGACGACGCGAAAGCCTTCGAGGGTCGTCTCCGACCCAGACTCGCTCCCTTCACGGAACCTGATTCTGAGCGTGCCTTCTTCGTCCGCTGCACAGTCGGTCGCTGTTACGACACTAGGCTGGCGCACGCCGCCGGGCAGTAACACCAAGAGCCCGAGCGCCATCAGCGCCGCCAGGGGCAGGAGCTTCCAGCTTGATCGCATCAAAGTTACACCTCCGTTGCTAAGGCTCTAACGCAGGGGCCGGGGAACGAAGCTCGTTGGCATGACCGCTTCCCTGCGGGAGCTTTGGCC
>DATBWN010000185.1:0-2676 GCA_036514755.1 Dehalococcoidia bacterium
GGCGAGGGCGCGTTCAGCACGTGGATCGCGTTCCTCGCCTCGACGATGCGGAAGTCGTCCACCAGCCGGCCCGCGTCGTCGACCGCCTGCGCCCGCACGCCGGCGCCGCCGCGCCTCAGGTCCTCGGCCCGCACCTCCGGCACAAGGCGCTGCAGCGCCTTCGCGAACGCCGCCTTGCTCAGCGAGCGGTAGACCTCCTGCAGGCCCGTCTTCCAGTACTTGCGCGCCATCGACCAGAAGCCGCCGTAGGCCAGCGTCCCCAGGCTCTCGAAGGGGCTCACGCGGCCCCAGGAGTAGCCCTCGCGCGCCAGGCCCAGCACGGCGTTCGGTCCGGCCTCCACGTCGCCGTGAATCGTGCGCGTGAAGTGCACGCCGAGGAAGGGGAACTCGGGGTCGGGCACGGGATAGATGAGGCCGTTGACGAGCCGCCGCGCCTCCGGCTTGAGGAAGTAGTACTCGCCGCGGAAGGGGACGATGCGCAGGCCTGGCCGCACGCCCGCCATCCGCGCCACAGCGTCCGAGTACAGGCCGGCGCAGTTGACGACGTACGTCGCGCGCACCTCGCCTGCGGTCGTGTCCAGGTAGATGCCGTCGCCGTGCTGGTGTATGCCCTGCACGCGCGCGCTGAGGACGATCTCGCCGCCGGCCTTCTCCAGGTGTGACGCGTAGGCGCGCGTCACCTCCGTGTAGTCGATGATGCCCGTCTTCGGCGAGTAGAGGCCGCGGATGCCGGCGGCGTGCGGCTCCAGCTCGCGGATGCGCGCCGCGTCGATCATCTCCAGCCCGGGCACGCCGTTCTCCGTGCCGCGCCGCTGCAGCTCCTCCAGGCGCGGCAGCTCCGCCTCGCTCGTCGCGACGATGACCTTGCCGCACAGCTCGTAGCGGATGCCGTTCTCGTCGCAGAAGCGCATCAGCTCCTGAGCGCCGGCGACGCAGTTCTTCGCCTTCAGCGAGCCGGGCGCGTAGTAGATGCCGGAGTGGATGACGCCGCTGTTGTGGCCGCTCTGGTGCGCCGCCAGCGCCTCCTCCTTCTCGACGACGCCGACCCGCAGGCGCGGGTGCTTCTCGGCCAGGCGCAT
The DNA here is from genome assembly GCA_036514755.1 of Dehalococcoidia bacterium. Taxonomy (GTDB): domain Bacteria; phylum Chloroflexota; class Dehalococcoidia; order DSTF01; family WHTK01; genus WHTK01. The sequence goes on from DATBWN010000185.1 coordinate 1,080, forward strand.
CGCCGTCGCCGTGCCGAGGATGCCGCCGCCGATTACGGCCACGTCGTACTGAGAGCTTGGCATGGCTCGTTCGTGTCCCAGAAGGCCAGACTTAAGTCTGGCCGTCGTCTCGTTCCAGCGCTGGCCTGATGATATTCGAATCAAACCGCGAGGTCACCCTTGCGTCCGATTGTGCTAATCTCGCACCGAACTCAGCTTCTGGGGAGGCCCGAACCCGATGGCCCTGCGGCCGGTCTACGAAAACCCCCTCGACGCCCTCTACGATGTCGGCGACGGCGCCTCGATCGCCCTCGGCGGCTTCACGGCGGCCCTCGGCGCGCCGAAGGTGCTGTTCCAAGCCCTCATGCAGACCGCCGCCAAGGACCTCACCTTCATGGGCAACGGCACGCCCCAGGTGATGCTCGGCGAGGGCGAGCAGCGCCGCTTCCTCATCTTCGACGCAGCGCGCGTGCGCAAGGTCATCTGCTCCTTCCCCGGCGGCGGCGCCGCCCGTGCCACCGTCGCCAACCCCTACGAGCAGGCCTTCACGGACGGCAGCGTCGAGCTGGAGCTCGTGCCGCAGGGCACGCTGGCGGAGCGCCTGCGCGCCGGCGGCGCCGGCGTCCCTGCCTTCTACACCCCCACCGGCGTCGGCGCGCCCTTTTGTGAGGGCAAGGAGGTGCGCGAGTTCGACGGCCGCTTGTACGTCCTCGAGCGCTGGCTGCGCCCCGACTTCGCTCTCGTCAAGGCCCTGCGGGCGGACCGGCTGGGCAACCTCGTCTACCGCAACACGGCGCGTAACTTCAACCCGCCCATGGCCGCCGCGGCCGCCGTCACCATCGCCGAGGTCGAGGAGATCGTCGAGCCGGGCCAGCTCAGCCCGGACGAGATCACGACGCCCGGCATCTACGTCCACCGCCTGGTCCTCGTGAGGAGTGATGGCAATGCTTGAGACGAAGGAGCGCCTGCCGCGCGAGCTCATCGCCATGCGCGTCGCGGCCGAGTTCAGGGGCGGCGAGTTCGTCAATCTCGGCATCGGCATACCCAACCTCGTCGCCGAGTTCACGCCGCCGGAGAAGGGCGTCATCTTCCACGCTGAGAACGGCCTCCTCGGCATCGGGCGCGCCCAGGAGGTCGGCAAGGTCGAGATACCGGACATGGCGAACGCCGGCGGTCAGCCCGTGACGGCCATCCCCGGCGCCTGGATCATGGACTCCGCCGAGTCCTTCGCCATCGTGCGCGGCGGCCACCTGGACATCGCCGTCCTCGGCGGCCTCCAGGTCTCGGAGACGGGCGACCTGGCGAACCACATGCGCGCCGGCCGCGCCTTCGGCAGCGTCGGCGGCGCCGCCGATATCGCCACCGGCGCCCGCCGCCTCTTCGTCGCTATGGAGCACACGACCAAGGACGGCGAGCTGAAGATACTCCGCCGCTGCACCTACCCGTTGACCGCCGTCGGCGTCGTCAAGAAGGTCTTCACCGACGTCGCCGTCATCAGCGTCACGCCCGATGGCCTCGTTCTCGAAGAGGTCGCGCCCGGCTGGACGCCGGAAGAGGTGCAGCAGGTTACCGAGCCGCCCCTGCGCGTTAGCCCCGACCTGCGCGAGATTCAGCTCGC
>DATBWN010000186.1:0-6729 GCA_036514755.1 Dehalococcoidia bacterium
CGGTCTCGATGCAGCAGGGGCGGCGCCCGGCCGGCGCCTTCGCCGACGCCCTCGCTCAGCATCTCGACGACCTCGTCGAAGTCGTCGCGACTCAGGTCGCGGAAGGGCCAGGCGCGGCGCGCCAGGTCGAAGAGGTCGTCCTCACGCCAGTCCTCGCAGGCGCACTCGGCGACGACCTGCTGGGCGAGGATGTCGAGCGGCGCCACAGGCTGGACGATGGCGTCGAGGCGGCCGGCGCCCACGGCGCGGATGAGGGCGGCGCACTCGACCAACTCGTCGCGCGTCGTCGGAAAGAGGCGGCCCTGGGGTCGGAGGCCGAGGGCGTGGCCAGAGCGGCCGACGCGCTGCAGGAAGGTCGTGACGCTGCGCGGCGAGCCCACCTGGCAGACGAGGTCGATGCTGCCGATGTCGATGCCCAGCTCAAGGGACGCCGTGCAGACGAGCGCCTTGAGGTCGCCGGCCTTCAGGCGCTGCTCGACGCGCAGGCGACGGTCGCGGGCGAGGCTGCCGTGGTGGCTGGCGACCGCCTCCTCGCCCAGGCGCTCGCGCAGGTGGTGGGCGACGCGCTCCGAGAGGCGGCGCGTGTTGACGAAGACGAGGGTGGTGCGGTGGGCGCGCACGAGGGCGGCGAGGCGGTCGTAGACGTCGCCCCACTGGTCGCCGGAGGCGACGGCCTCGAGGTCTGAAGGCGGCAACTCGATCTGCAGGTCGAGGTCGCGCTGGTGGCCGAGGTCGACGATGGAACAAGGAACAGAGGAACCAAGGACAGGTGGTCCCTGTCTTTGCGAGGAGCGAAGCGACGAAGCAATCTCGGTTCCTCGTCGGCGCCCCGAGGTTGCTTCGGCCGGAGCCTGCCCTGAGGCGAAGACGAAGGGGCCTCGCAAAGACGGAGTGGGCCCTTGTTCCTTGTTCCCTGGCCCCTGTTCCGTTCCCGTCAGGAACGCCGCTATCTCCTCGATCGGCCGCTGCGTCGCCGAGAGGCCGATGCGCGCGGGCCGCGCTTCGACGACGTGGTCGAGGCGGGCGAGGGAGAGGGCGAGGTGGCTGCCGCGCTTGTCGCGGGCGAGGGCGTGGATCTCGTCGACGATGACGGTGCGCACGCGGCGCAGGGTCTCGCGGCTGCGGGCCGCCGTGAGCATGAGGTAGAGCGACTCCGGCGTCGTGATCAGGATGTGGGGCGGCGTGCGGACGAAGGCCTGGCGGTCCTTCGCCGGCGTGTCGCCGGTGCGGACGGCGGTGCGGATGGCGAGGTCGAAGCCCTGGCGGGCGGCGATCTCGGTTATCTCGGCCAGCGGCGCCTCCAGGTTGCGCTGGATGTCGTTGCCCAGCGCCTTGAGGGGCGAGACGTAGACGATCTGCGTCTCGGCGGGCAGCGGGCCGGCCTCCGATTGACGGATGAGGCCGTCGATGCCGGCGAGGAAGGCGGCGAGCGTCTTGCCGGAGCCGGTGGGCGCGGCGATGAGGACGTCGCGGCGGGAGCGGATGAGGGGCCAGCCGGCGGCCTGGGCGTCCGTGGGGGCCTTGAAGCGGCGCCGGAACCAGGTCTGGACGATGGGGTGGAAGGTAGAGAGGGAGTCATCGTGCGAGGGAACACCCCTCGCGCTCCCCGTCAGGGGCTGCGCCCCTGTACCCCGCTTAGCTTGTCTTACCATCTTCGCCGCGCCTACCCGCACTTCGTGTAGCCGCAGGAGCGGCAGACGAGGCAGCCTTCGGCGAAGACGAGCTGGGCGCCGCAGTCCGGGCACAAGAGGCCGGTGGCGACCTCGGCGAACGGCAGGGCCGGCCGCGGCGGGACGTAACGGGCGCTGGCGCGCGTCGTCGAGCGCCGGTTACGGCGGCGGCCGTTGGGCCGCTCCGCCGGCGGCTGCAGCGCGAGGGCTTCGCCCGCGGGCCCTCGCCCTTCGAGAGCCTCAGGACGAGCGGCACCGTTTGCCCGTTTGCCCGTTTGCCCGTCTGCCCGTTCGAGGAACCTCAGCTCCAGCCAGCGGAAGATGTAATCGACGAGGCTGGAGGCCTGGGGGATGTCCGGGTTGGAGGTGAAGCCGGCGGGCTCGAAGTGGACGCCCTTGAACTTGTCGACGAGGGTGCGCAGCGGCACGCCGTACTGCAGCGAGTAGGACGTCAGCATCGCCACCGAGTCCATGAGGCCGCGGATGGTCGAACCTTCCTTCGAGATCGTGACGAATATCTCGCCGGGCGTACCGTCGTCGAAGAGGCCGACGGTGACGAAGCCCTCCTGCTCGCCGACGCGGAACTTGTGGGTGAGGGAGCGGCGCTCGGCCGGGAGGTGGCGCCGGTGCAGGACTTCGACGGTTATCTCCTCGGGCGCCGCGCGCAGCTCGCCGAGGCGGGCGATGCCGGTGTCGGCCTCGCCCTCGGCGAGGTGAGAGAGGACCTGGCCGGCGCGCGAGCCGTCGCGGTAGATGGTGATGCCCTTGCAGCCCTCCCGGTAGGCGAGGCGGTAGGCGTTGGCGACGTCGTCGATGCTGGCGTGGCGGGGGAAGTTGATCGTCTTGCTGACGGCGTTGTCGGTGTGGCGCTGGAAGGCCGCCTGCATGCGCACGTGCCACTCGGGGTCGACCTCGTGGGCGGTGACGAAGAGGCGCTTGGCCGCCTCGGGGACGTCGTCGCGGTCGCGCAGCGAGCCGCCGGCGGCGAGGTAGTCGAGGAGGTCGTCCGAGAGGTAGCCGCCGGCGCGGGCGGCCGCCTCGAAGACCGGGTTGACCTCGCGCAGGCGCACGGGCTCGGCCGGGTGCTTGGGGTCGAGGTAGTGCTGGCGGACGAAGGCGAGGGCGAAGACGGGCTCGATGCCGCCGGAGCAGCCGGCGATGATGCTCAGCGTGCCCGTCGGCGCGACCGTGGTGCGCGTGGCGTTGCGCAGGCGGCGGTTCTGGCCCTTGGGGCCGTAGATCGAGTCCTGCCAGGCGGGGAAGACGCCGCGCTCCGCCGCCAGCGCCTCGGAGGCCGCGTCCGCGTGCTGGCGGACGAAGGCCATGAGCTTCTCGGCGAGGGCGAGGGCCTCCTCCGAGTCGTAGGGGATGCCGAGCTGGAAGAGGAGGTCGGCCCAGCCCATGAGGCCGAGGCCGATCTTGCGCGTCTGCTTCGTGGTGGCGTCGATGGCGGGCACAGGGTAGGCGTTCATGTCGATGACGTCGTCCAGGAAGCGCACGGCGATGGGGATGACGGCCGTCAGGGCGTCCCAGTCGACCTCTCCCCCTAGCCCCCTCTCCGCAGGCAGAGAGGGGGAAGCCTTCTTAACGAACTTCGCTAGGTTCAGCGAGCCGAGGTTGCAGCTCTCGTAGGGCAGGAGCGGCTGCTCTCCGCAGGGGTTGGTGGCCTCGATGCGGCCGAGGGCGGGCGTGGGGTTGTCGGCGTTCACGCGGTCGAGAAAGACGAGGCCGGGGTCGCCGTTCTGCCAGGCGTTGGCGACGATCTGGTCGAAGACGGCGCGGGCGCGGCGGCGGCCGACGACCTGGCCGTTGCGCGGGTTGACGAGGTCGTACTCCGCGTCGGCGTCGACGGCGCGCATGAAGGCGTCGTCCACGGCCACCGAGATGTTGAAGTTGGTCAGGCTGACCATGTCGGCCTTGACGTTGACGAAGGCCTCGATGTCGGGGTGGTGGACGTCGAGGATGGCCATGTTGGCGCCGCGACGGGTGCCGCCCTGCTTGATCGCCTCGGTGGCGGCGTCGAAGACCTTCATGAAGGAGACGGGGCCGGACGCGATGCCGCCCGTGGTCTGGACGATGTCGCCGGCGGGGCGCAGGCGGCTGAAGGCGAAGCCGGTGCCGCCGCCGCTCTGGTGGATGAGGGCCGTCTCCTTGACGGTCTCGAAGATGCTGACCATGGAGTCCTCGACGGGGAGGACGAAGCAGGCGGAGAGCTGCTGCAGGGGCCGGCCGGCGTTCCCCAGAGTGGGCGAGTTGGGCAAGAAGCGCAGGGAGGCGAGGAGGCCGTAGAAGACGTCGGCCCAGTACTCGGGCCCTCGCCCCGTCGCCTTGCTCAGGGCAGGCTCTTCGAGAGCCTCAGGGCGAGCGGAAGATGGGCCCTTTGCCCGTTTGCCCGTCTGCCCGTTTGCCGGGTAGCGCCGCTCTGCCTCGGCGATGTTGTCCGCGACACGCCGGAAGAGCTGCTCCGGCGTCTCGGTGAGGCGGCCGGCCTCGTCCTTGGCGAGGTAGCGCCGCTCGAGGACGATGCGCGCGTTGTCGGAGAGCTGAAGGCCTTGCTCTTCAGCGGGCTCAGGACGGCGCTTCGGAGGGGTCCCTTCGACAGGCTCAGGGCGTTGCTTCGCGGCCATGGGCTCTTAGTTTACCACCAGATGCGACCAAGTGTTCGTACCGGGGAACAGGAAACATGGAACCAGGAACATGGCCCCTCTGCCCTTTCCTGCTCCTTGTTCCATGTTACGTGTTCCTGGAAGAGGGGACGGCGCCCGGAGGGGTTCGGGCGCCGTCCAAGAGAGGCGTCGGCGGTGACGGGGCAGGGACCGCCGACCGGGAACGGCTACGAGCGGTCGTCTATCAGGTCGCGCTCGATGACCTGCCAGATGAGGTAGGCGGAGCAGAGCACGATGGCGATGGCGATTACGAGCATGACGACGCTCCTTCTTCGCTAGCTGGGGGATTCATCCCTCAGGTTGCGTCCTTCCCCGGCTTCGCATCTTCGCCTCGCGGCTCATCTGCTCCGCCTTTCGAATAAGGGGAGTTTCTGAGGGGACACCCCTCGCGCTCCCCGTCAGGGGGCTGCGCCCCCTGTACCTCCGCTAGGCACCGCTCGCAAAGAGCCGCAGCCTTCGCCGGCACGCCAGTGGCCTAGCTGCACCCACTCGTGCTGCCGCAGTTCTCGCAGCGGTAGCAGGTGCCGGAACGCGTCATGATCCAGCCGCAGTTGGCGCACGCGGGCGCGTCGCCCTGCACACGCGGGCCGTGGTAGCCGTTGCCTTGCCGCGACGCGGCGCCTCCCGTTCGCCCTTCGACAGGCTCAGAGCCTGCCCTGAGCGCCGCGAAGGGACGAACGGATGCAAGGTCCGAAGCGCCGGCCACCGGCGGCAGGACGGACGCGACCGGCTGCACCGGCGCCGGCACGAGCTCCGGCTGGACGGCGCCGTACAGCGCCGTCAGGCGCGCCCGCTCCGCCTCGGTTAGGATGCCCAGCTCCTGCTTCTCCTCCTCGCCCAGGAACTGGGAGGCGAGCCAGCGGAAGATGTAGTCGACGATAGACTGGGCGACGGGGATCTCGCGGTTCTCCGTGCGGCCCATCGGCTCGAAGCGCATGTGGCTGAACTTCTGCACCAGGTCGCGCAGGGGCACGCCGTACTGCAGGGTCAGCGATATCGACGTGGCGAAGGCGTCCATCATGCCGGAGATCGTGCTGCCCTCCTTCGCCATCGTCACGAAGATCTCGCCCGGCCCGTGGTCCTCGTACATGCCAACGTTGATGTAGCCCTCGTGCCCCTCGACGCTGAACTTGTGGGTGATGGAGGGCCGCGTGTCCGGCAGGCGCTTGCGCACGGGGCTGGCGGCTGTGGCGACCTGAAGGTCGCCGCTACGGCCGTCTGACGACGAGGTGCTAAGGGGCTGGACGGCCTTGGAGCCGTCGCGGTAGATGGCGATGGCCTTGACGCCCAGCTTCCAGGACTCCACGTAGGTCTCGAAGACGTCGTCGACCGTGGCCTCGCTGGGGACGTTGACGGTCTTGGAGATGGCGCCGGAGATGAAGGGCTGGATGGCGCCCATCATCTTGACGTGGCCCATCGGGTGGATGGAGCGCTCGCCCTTCTCAGCGCGGAACGCGCAGTCGAAGACGGGCAGGTGCTCCTCGCGCAGGCCCGGGGCGCCCTCGATGGTGCCCTGCTCGTCGAGATGGCGGACGATGGCTTCGACCTCGTCCGGCGCGTAGCCGAGGCGGGCGAGGGCGGTCGGCACGGTCTGGTTGACGATGCGCAGCATGCCGCCGCCGACAAGCTTCTTGTACTTGATGAGGGCGATGTCCGGCTCAACGCCCGTCGTGTCGCAGTCCATCATGAAGGCGATGGTGCCCGTAGGCGCGAGGACGGTGGCCTGGGCGTTGCGGTAGCCGTGCGCCTCCCCCAGCGCGAGAGCCTCGTCCCAGGCCGCCGAAGCGGCGGACGCCAGGCCTTCGTCGGCGATGACGGGGCGGTCGACGGCGTACGCGGCGTCGCGGTGCTTGCCGATGACGCGCAGCATCGGCTCGCGGTTGGCCTCGTAGGCGGCGAAGGGGCCGACGCGGGCGGCGATGCGCGCCGACTGGGTGTAGGCGCGGCCGGTCATGAGGGCGGTGACGGCGGCGGCGTAGGCGCGGCCGGCGTCGGAGTCGTAAGGCAGGCCGAAGGTCATGAGCAGGGCGCCGAGGTTGGCGTAGCCGAGGCCGAGCTGGCGCATGGCGTGGGCGTTGGCCTCGATGCGGGCTGTCGGGTAGCCGGAGCGGCCGACGATGATCTCCTGGGCGGTGATCATGACGTCGACGACGTGCTGGTAGGCTTCGACGTCGAAGACGAGGCGCGTCTGACCTTCGCGTCCTTCGACTAGCTCAGGGCGAGCGGACGCCGGGCGCTCCTTCAGGAGCTTGAGCAGGTTGATGCTCGCCAGGTTGCAGGCGGAGTCGTCGACGTGCATGTACTCGGAGCAGGGGTTGGAGGCGTTGATGCGGCCGCTGTTGGCGCAGGTGTGCCAGTCGTTGATCGTCGTGTCGAACTGCATGCCGGGGTCG
>DATBWN010000187.1:0-2581 GCA_036514755.1 Dehalococcoidia bacterium
GGGCATGGTCGCGCGGCGCCGCGGCCGCATCATCAATATCGCCAGCGGTGGCGGCCTCTTCGCCGTGCCGTACGACACCGGCTACTCGACGACGAAGGCGGCGCTCATCCGCCTCACCGAGGTGATGGCCATCGAGTGCGAATCGCACGGCGTCACGGTTTTCGCCATCCACCCCGGCGTGGTGCACACGGGCATGTCGGACACGGTCATGGGCAGCGAGGCGGGCCGGAAGTGGCTGCCGGGCTACGAAGACTCGCTGCGCAGCTTCGCGACGCCGGTGGAGCTGGCGGCGGAGCTCTGCGTCTTCCTCGCCTCCGGCGCGGCGGACGGCCTCTCCGGGCGCTACCTCAGCGTTGACGACGACTTCCGGGACATGGCGCGCCGCGCCGAGGAGATCCGCAACGGCGACATGTACACCCTGCGCCTGCGTACGACGCCGGGGCCGCCGGCGCCGCGCCTGTTCCAGCTCGAGGGCGCCTAGGCGGTGCCAGGGGACCCAACCGTGACGGCGATGCAGGCCCAGAACCAGGCTGGGGCAAGCAGGACGGTCGACTTCCTGCGCGGCCTCAGGGTGGTCGAGCTGGGCGATAGCGTCGTCTCCGCCTCGGCCGGGCTCTACCTGCGCGGCTTCGGCGCCGAGGTGACGACGGTGCGACACGGGCCGCCGCTGGCGGAGCGCCTGGGCGCCGCCGGCCAGAAGACGCCCACGGCCTACCTGCTGCGCTTCCTCGACGAGGGGAAGCGGGCCATCGATGACCCGCCGGAGGATGAGCTGAAAAGGCTCCTCGAGCGGGCGGACGTCGTCATCTGCGACATCGACGGTCAGCCACCGCCGCTCCTGCGCAGAGAGAACGTCGACCAATACTCCCAGACCGTCGAGGCGCTGAACCGCGGCGCTTGGGTCACCGTCGCGCCCTTCGGCCTCTCGGGGCCGTATCGCGACTACCGCGGCGGCGAGCTGGTCTACCTGGCGAGCGGCGGCCACCTGGCCTACACGCGCTCGCCGACGGACGGCTCGCCGATGAAGTGGGGCGGCTGGCAGGGCTCGCTGGTGACGGGCGACGTCGCCGGCCTGGCGGCGCTGCAGGCCTACGACTGGCGGCGGCGCGACGGTGCGACGGTGCACTTCGAGGTCTCGGCCCAGGAGGCGCTTATCGCGACGGGCCTGCGGCTGCACAACGCGGAGGTCTTCTTCGGGCCGCCGCGGTCGCTGACCGGCGGCCTGCCGGGGGCGCCGCGCAGCGTGCCGGCGCTGTCCATGGGAGTGCAGGAGTGCAAAGACGGCTTCGTCCACATCTCGGCCGTGGAGCTGCGCACGCGGGCGCTGCTCCTGCGCGCTATCGGCGAGCCGTCCTGGGCGGACGAGATCGTCGAAGGGAACCCGTGGGCGGAGCGGGCGGCCGAGATCCACGAGCGCCTGCGCGCCTGGACGCTGGCGCGGACGCGGTACGAGTGCGCGGCGGAGCTGCAGGCGCAGGGCGTGCCGACGACGCCGCTGAACAGCCCGGCGCAGCTGCTGCGCTCGCTGCAGCTGCGGGCGCGCGGCTTCTTCGGCGACGGCGAGGTGCGCGACCTGCCGGGCCCGACGCTGCTGCGTCCCTTCGGCCCGGCGCCGGGCCGCGACGGTAGGAGGCAAGGCATCTCGTCGCTGCGCGTCGTCGACCTCTCGCAGGTGCTGGGGCCGCCGCTGGCCGGCTCCTGGATCGGCGCGATGGGCGCCGACGTCGTCAAGGTCGAGGACACGTCGCGGGAGGACCTGCAGCGCCGCATCGGGCCCTTCGCCGACGGCGAGCCGGGGCCCGAGCGGGGCGGCTGGTACGCCGAGACGAACTTCTCGAAGAAGGGGGTCCTGCTCGACCTGGAGACGGACGCGGGGCGCGGCGCCCTGGCGCGGCTGCTGGCGACGTCGGACGTCGTCCTGGAGAACACGACGCTGACGCGCGCCAAGCGCATCGGCATCGAGCCGGACAGCTACCTGGCGTCGGGGCCAGCGCGGCTGTTCCTCTCGTCCACCGGCTTCGGGCGCACGGGACCTCTTGCGGCCTACCGCACCTTCGGCGTGCAGCTGGAAGCCTACGGGGGCCTGATGGACAGCACGCGCGACCGCAGCGGCGCGCTCGCTCGCTACAACATCTCCTGGGCCGACATGGTCACCGGCATCTACCTGGCGGGCCTGATGGCGTCGTTCGCCCTCAGCGAGCGAGAAGAGCGCCTCTGGGCGGACGTCTGCATGGCGGAGGTGGTGGGGCGCCACCTGGCCGGCCACTTGCTGGCGGCGGGCGGCGGCGGAGACGACGGCGACGAGGGGGCGTGGATCAACCACCTCTACCCGTTCGCGCCCCACGGCGCCTATCGCTGCGGCGACGGCGACGACTGGCTGGCCATCGCCGTGCTGACGCAGGCGGAGTGGCAGTCGCTGAAGGAGGCGCTCGGCGGGCCGCCGGAGCTGGAGGAGGCCTCGTTCGCGACGCCGGCGCTGCGCTACGAGCGCCGGGACGAGCTGGACGCGGTGCTGGAGGCGCTGCTGCGCGGCCACGACGCGACGGCGCTGTTCCACGCCCTGCAGCGTCGCGGCGTGCCG
>DATBWN010000188.1:0-2694 GCA_036514755.1 Dehalococcoidia bacterium
CGCGCCAGAGCCACGGCCGCCTCGCCCAGGCGCGCGCGCAGCGCCGCGTCCACGGCCGTCGAAGGCGACTCCTCGACGAGCTTCTGGCTGCGCCGCTGGACGGAGCACTCGCGTTCACCCAGGTGAACGACGCTGCCGTAGGCGTCGGCCAGAACCTGCACCTCGACGTGACGCACGGGGTCGAGGTACTTCTCGAGGTAGAGGCCGGGGTCGCCGAAGCTTGCCTGCGCCTCGGCGGCGGCCAGCCGCAGCGCCGGCTCCAGGCCGGCAGGCTCCTCGACGCGGCGGATGCCCTTGCCGCCGCCGCCCGCGGCCGCCTTGATCATGAGCGGGTAGCCGATGCGCGGCGCGACCGTCAGCGCCTCTTCGACGGTCACGCGCTCAGGCGTCCCCGGCACGGTCGGCACGGCCGCCGCTTCGGCCAGGCGCCGCGCCGCCACCTTGTCGCCCAGCAGCCGCAGCGTCGCCGGCGACGGGCCGATGAAGGCGATGCCCGCCTCGGCGCAGGCCTCGGCGAAGGCCGCCTGCTCGGAGAGGAAGCCGTAGCCGGGGTGGATGCCCTCGGCGCCGCAGCGCCGCGCCGCGTCGATGATCTTCGCCGCGTCCAGGTAGCTCTCGGCCGCGGGCCCGCCGCCGATGCAGTACGCCTCGTCGGCGTAGCGGGCGTGCAGCGCCGTCGCGTCCGGCTCCGAGTAGACGGCGACGCTGCGGATGCCGAGGTCGCGGCAGGCGCGCAGCACCCGGACGGCGATCTCCCCTCGGTTGGCGACGAGGACTTTCCCGAACATCACGCCCGTTTTAGCACAGAGCGATCGATCCGCGCACGCGGCCGTCCCCTCTCCCTGTGAGGGAGAGGGCTAGGGTGAGGATGGAGTTGACGGCGTCTCCGCCTCCGCCGTCAGACGGTCGATGACGGCCTCGATGGTGACGCCGCCCAGGTCCTCCCCGGCGCGCGTGCGTACCGAGACGGCGCCCGCGGCGACGTCGCGGTCGCCGGCGATGAGCATGTAGGGCACCTTCTGCAGCTGCGCGTCGCGGATCTTCGCCTGCATGCGTTCGCCGCGCGAGTCGACCTCGACGCGCAGGCCGGCGGCGCGCAGGCGCTCGGCGACGCCCTCGCAGTACTCGACGTGGCGGTCGGCGATCGGTATGAGCGTCGCCTGCACTGGCGCCAGCCACATCGGGAAGGCGCCGCCGTGGTGTTCGATGAGGATGCCCAAGAAGCGCTCGATCGAGCCGAGGATGGCGCGATGGATCATCACGGGCCGTTGCAGGGAGCCGTCCTCGGCGGCGTAGTGCAGGTCGAAGCGCTCTGGCAGGTTGAAGTCGAGCTGGAAGGTGCTCAGCTGCCACTCCCTGCCGAGCACGTCGTCCATGAACAGGTCGATTTTGGGGCCGTAGAAGGCGCCCTCGCCCGGGGCCTCATCGAACGTCAGGCCGGAAACGCGGAGGGCGTCTCTCAGGGCGTTCTCGGCCGTATCCCACACCTCGTCGCTGCCGATCCGCTTCTCCGGCCGCAGCGACAGCGTGAAGCGCGGCTCGCCGAGGCCAAAGGCGGAGTACGCTTCGCGCATCATCTTCAGGAGCGTGTCGATCTCCGGGCCGACCTGGTCGAGGCGGCAGTAGATGTGCGAGTCGTCCTGCGACAAGGAGCGCACCCGCGTCAGGCCGTGCAGCGTGCCCGAGCGCTCGAAGCGATGCAGCCGGCCGAAGTCGGCGAGGCGGATCGGCAGCTCTCGATAGGAGTGCACGCCGGCGGCGTAGATCAGGCAGTGGCCGGGGCAGTTCATGGGCTTGAGAACGAGCTCGCGCTCCTCCGACTGGATGAAGTACATGTTCTCGCGGTAGTTGTCATAATGTCCGGAGCGCTTCCAGAGTTCGGCGTCGAAAATCTGGGGCGTAATGACCTCCTCGTAGCCGTAGCGCCGATACATCTGCCTGACGAAATCGATCGCCAGGTTGTAGAGGATGGCGCCCTTCGGCAAGAAGAACGGGCTGCCAGGCGCGACCGGGTCGACGAAGAACAGCCCCAGCTCTCGTCCCAGGCGGCGGTGGTCGCGCCGCTCCGCCTCCTCCAGGCGGTGGAGGTAGTCTTCCAGCTCCTCCTGACTCGCGAACATGACGCCGTAGATGCGCTGGAGCATCTGGCGGTGCTCGTCGCCGCGCCAGTAGGCGCCGGCGACGCTCATGAGCTTGAAGGCGCCGACCCGGCCGGTGCTCTCGACGTGGGGGTAGCCGCAGAGGTCCGTGAAGCCCCCGTGCCGGCAGATGCCGACCGGGTCCGGCAGCTCTTCGATCATCTCCAGCTTGTAAGGCTGGTCGGCGAAGGTGCGCCGTGCCTCGTCTTTCGGCGCCTCGCTGCGCACGAAGGGCTTGTCGGCGGCGACGCTCTGCCGCATGAGCCGGTCGATGGCGTCCAGGTCCTCCGGCGTCAACGGCCGCGGCAGGTCGAAGTCGTAGTAGAAGCCGTTCTCGATCGGCGGGCCGATGGCGTATTTGGCCTCCGGGAAGATGGCGAGGACTGCCTCCGCCATGATGTGGGCGGCGGAGTGACGCTGGCGGTAGAGCAGCTGCTCCATGCCCTTGATCTGGCCTTGCTGTTCGGCGTTCATGATCGCGACCCCCGGCCACGTCGCTCGCCCGGCTGCGCCGGGCGGCTCGCGGCCTCCTCACTTAAGGCCTGGGGGACACCCC
>DATBWN010000189.1:0-3917 GCA_036514755.1 Dehalococcoidia bacterium
GCCGGCGCAGGCGCTCAGCACCGCGTCGCGCATCGCCGCCACGGACTCGACCTGCACCAGCTCGACGCCGTAGGGCGCGGCCAGCGCCGTCGGCGCCGCGACGAGCGTAACCCTGGCGCCACGGTCGCGCGCCGCCTCCGCGAGAGCGAAGCCCTGCTTGCCGCTGGAGCGGTTGCCGATGTAGCGCACCGGGTCGATGGCCTCGCGTGTGCCGCCGGCGCTGACGACGATGCGCCGCCCGGCCAGGTCGCCGCCGCGACCGAGGACCATACGCACGGCGCCGAGGATCGCCTCCGTCTCCGCCAGCCGGCCGAGGCCAGCGTGGCCGCTGGCCAGGCGCCCCTCCTCCGGCCCAACGAAGGTCACGCCCCGCTCCCGCAGCGTCGCGACGTTGGCCTGCGTCGCCGCCGCCTCCCACATCTGGGCGTCCATCGCCGGTGCCACGACCACCGGCGCCGTCGTCGCCAGCACGGTGAGGGAGACGAGCTCATCGGCGAGGCCGTGGGCGAGGCGGGCGATGGTCGTCGCCGTCGCCGGTGCGATGAGCACCGCGTCGGCGCGGCGCGCCAGGCCGACGTGCTCCTCGCGCTCGTCCGTGGCCGGCTTGAACATGTCGGTGTAGACCGGCCGGCCGGTGAGCGAACGGAAGGTGAAGGGTGTGACGAACTCGCGCGCCGAAGGCGTGAGGATAACGTCGACGACGGCGCCGGCCTGGACGAGCTTGCTCGTCAGATCGGCGGCCTTGTAGGCGGCGATGCTCCCCGTCACGCCGAGGACGATGTTGCGGCCCTGAAGCGGCGTCATGCGGCCCCCTCGTTCATCTCGTAGACCAGGCGCAGGCCCTGCAGCGTCAGGTCAAGGTCGACATGGTCGAAGGCCTTCGTCAGCTCGCTCATGAGCGGTGCCCAGCCGCCGGTCGCGACGACCCAGGCGTCCTCGCCGATCTCGGCTTTGAAGCGCCGCACCATGCCCTCTATCAGCTCGGCGTAGCCGAAGAGGACGCCGGACTGCATGGCCGCCGTCGTGTTGTTGCCGACGGCGTGCTTCGGCGGGCGCAGGTCGACGCGGCGCAGCATCGCCGCTTTCTGGGCTAGGGCGTCCGTCGCCAGGCCGATGCCGGGCGCGATGGCGCCGCCCAGGTAGTCGCCCTCGCGCGAGATGGCGTCGAAGACGATTGCCGTGCCGACGTCGACAACGATGAGGGGCGGCCGGTGCAGGCGCAGCGCCGCCACGGCGTCGACGATGCGGTCCGGCCCCACCTCGCGCGGGTCTTCGTAGAGGATGCGCAGGCCGGTCTTGACGCCGGCGCCGATGCGCAGCGGCGCGACCTTGAAGTGGCGCCGGAAGACCTCCTCGAAGACGGAGGTGAGGGGCGGGACGACGCAGGAGTAGACGGCATGGCCGATCTCGCCGCGCGAGACGCCGTCCAGGGCGAGGAGGTTAGTGATCGTCACGGCGTACTCGTCCGCCTCGCGCGTCGTGTCGGTGGCGATGCGGCCGGTGGCGAGCAGCGTCTCCTTGTCGAAGACGCCGAGCGTCACGTTGGTGTTGCCTATGTCCACGGCCAATAGCATCGTCGAGCCTATTATAGGCGCTGCTGATGGCGGTCTCGGGCGTTCCGGCCAACCGGAAAACTGGTCGTCAAAAAGGCCTCTAAGTGATCATAAAGCGCTTGACCCGCCTGGCTCTCGTTGTGCTACTTTCCCTGCGTCCCAGCCGCCGAGAGGACGGGCTTGACCGGCGGGGGCAGCCACTCACGACTCAGATTAGGCTGTTTTTCGTCCGCTCGCTGCGGAACGGGGGTCTTTTTGTCCTCGATGCCCGCCGACGCCTCCCAGACCTGGGACGCCACTCTCAGCCACCTCATCCTTCGCGTATCTCGACAGAACTACGACACCTGGCTGCGCAGCACCATTGGCCTGCGGTTTGAAGGGACGACGCTGGTCGTCGCGGCGGCCAGCGAACTGACCTGCGACTGGCTCTCGACGCGCATGCGCGCGGTCATCGCCCAGGCGCTGGCGGCGGCCGCCGGCCGCGGCCTGCAGGTGCGCTTCGAGCTGGCCCCGACGGCGTCAGGGCCCTCCAACGGCCACACCCCACCGCTGCAGCCCTCGCTCCTGCCCGACCTGCCAACGCCTCTGAACCCGCGCTTCACGTTCGCTACGCTCCTCGCCGCCGACTTCAACCGCCTCGCCCTCTGCGCCGCCCAGGATCTCGCCGAGGGCAGCGGCACCTACTCGCCCCTCTTTATCACGGGGCCCGGCGGCAGCGGCAAGACGCACCTCATGCATGCGATCGCCCACGCAGCAGTGGCGCGCGGCGCCCGTACACTCCTGGTCGGCGCCGAGCAGTTCCTCAGCGAGTTCACCACCGCCGTCCAGAACCGCACCGGCGCGGCTTTCCGCGCTCGCTACCGCGATCTCGATGTGCTGCTCATCGACGACCTTCACCTGCTCCTCGGCAAGAAGGCAACGCTGAACGAGTTCTACCAGACCGTCGCCGGGCTGCACGACCAGGGACGCCGACTGGCCGTCGCGGGCGACCCCTGCGCCACCGCCACCGACGCCGCGCGCTTCAAGGGCCAGCTGCGCTGGGGCCTCATCGCCGCCATGGAGGCGCCGTCTATCGAGGACCGGGTCAGATTCATCGCAGCGAAGGCCGCTCAGCAAGGTGTCGACCTGCCGGACGAGGTGCAGCATTACCTCGCGCTGCGGGTGCGCGGCAGCGTCCGCGAGCTCGAGGGCGCCGTGAACCGCGTCACGGCCCTAGCGCGCATATCGAAGGAGACGCTAGACATCGACTTCGCCGCACGCGCTCTCCAGCCCATCGCCGCGTCGCCAGAGTCGCAGCCGCCCGTGGCTCCCAGCGAGCTGCTCGAAGCTGTCTGCCGTCACCTTGGCCTCAGCCTGTCAGACATCGCCGGCCAGAAGCGCGCCCGCGACCTCACTTACGGCCGTCACCTGGCGATGTACCTGCTGCGCCAAGAGATCGGCATGACCTACGCCGCCATCGCCCACCTCGTTGGCAAGAAAGACCACTCCACCGTCCTCCACGCCTGTACGCAGATCCACCGCGAGCTCGCCTCGTCCCCATCGCTCCGCGCCGACCTCGACGCAATCAGCTCTACCATCCACACCTCGCACACAGCCGCCTAGCTCCCCTCCACACGATCACCGGCTCTACTCAATCACTACCAAGAAGTGATGCGTGCAACCCTATAATCGATTTGATACATGATCGATCTTGCCCATATCCACGTAATCTCCGGCGCCGGTGGTAATGGAGCGGTGAGCTTCCGTCGGGAGAAGTTCGTGCCGAGGGGTGGCCCGGATGGGGGCGACGGTGGCCGTGGCGGCGACGTGATCATTCAGGCGGATGAAGGCCTGACGACGCTGTCTCACTTCCGTCATAAGCGTGTCTATCGAGCGGCGAGCGGCCGGCCAGGCGAAGGCGGCAAGAGACATGGGGCTAATGGTGGGCACTTGGTACTGAAGGTGCCGGTAGGCACGATGATTCAGGCCAGTGGTGTAGAGCAGGGCTGGGACCTGGATCAGCCGGGCGTACAGGTTGTGATGGCACGTGGTGGTGAGGGAGGCCGCGGTAATGCTCGCTTCGCGACCTCGATGCGTCAGGCACCGGGCTTCGCTGAGCGCGGGCTGCCTGGCGAGGACCTCGAGCTGCGGCTTGAGTTGAAGCTGCTGGCCGACGTCGGTCTCGTCGGGCTGCCGAACGCCGGCAAGTCGACGCTGCTGCGCGCCATTTCGCGCGCCACGCCTGACGTAGCCGACTTCCCCTTCACGACGCTGGAGCCTGTTCTCGGCGTCGTCGAGGTTGGTCTCGACGCCTTCGTGGTAGCGGACCTACCAGGCCTGATCGAGGGCGCTCACGTCGGCGTCGGGCTCGGCTATCAGTTCCTC
>DATBWN010000190.1:0-14085 GCA_036514755.1 Dehalococcoidia bacterium
CGGCCAAGCATGAGGCGCAGCTGTGAGTCGAGCGCGGGCAGGGCGGAGAAGAGGAAGGTGATGGGCGCGATGAGGAGCCAGCAGGCCAAGCTCAGGGCGTGCCGCGTGCGCGTGAACGACTTCGGCGCCGGCGGCCGCAGCCTCGCGTCGGTGGCGATGAGGAGCGCGTAGAGGATCATGCAGGGCGTGAGGATCAGCGTGGGCAGGGTGACCCAGCCGGGCAGGTAGGTGTCCCAGGGCAGCAGCTGATCGAGGTAGAACCAGTTCGGCACCAGCTGGCGGCCGCCGAGCTTGTCGTAGAGCCAGGGGATGAAGCCGCCGAGGGTGATGAAGAACCACTGTGTCGACCACATGAGGTGGTTCTCGAAGAAGTACCAGAAGCGCAGGAGGCGTGTAAGCAGGGGGATGTCGTGTCGCTGCAGCGCCTGCTGGGCGGCGTACGGCACGTCGATGGCGCCCCAGGCCCAGCGCCGCACCTGCAGGTACTGGTTGACGAAGGTCGCGCGCGGCGTGCGCGAGAGGGCGCCGTCGTTGCCCAGCGGTAGGTGGATGGGCTGCACGTCCACGGCGCCGCCGAGGGAGTAGAAGCACTTCAGGAACATGTGCCAGTCTTCGGGAATCACGTCCCGATCCCAGTAGCCCACCTCGTGCGCCATGCGCATCGAGAGGCTGTAGGTGGACTGGGAGAAGAGGACGCGGCGCCTTCGGCTGAGGCGGCTGAGGTGGATGAGGCCGCTTAGGGCGTTGGGGACGCGCAGGGGCGCCGGCACCTGCCAGATGTTGTTGTAAAAGAAGATCGGCGCCTGCCAGAAGCGGCGATAGCGGCGTGGGTCGGTGGCGAAGAAGAAGGTCAGGCACTCGAAGTAGGCTTTCGGGAAGATCGTGTCGGCGTCGCAGCTCGTCACCGTCAG
This sequence comes from Dehalococcoidia bacterium, assembly GCA_036514755.1. Taxonomy (GTDB): domain Bacteria; phylum Chloroflexota; class Dehalococcoidia; order DSTF01; family WHTK01; genus WHTK01. The sequence continues at coordinate 912 of DATBWN010000190.1, forward strand.
GTGGTCGAGGTCGAGGCCGCGGCGGCCCACCAGCTCCTCGACGGCGAAGCGCGCCGCCCAAGCCTCGTTGGACGACTTGCCCCTCACCTCGCCCGGCAGGCCGGCCGGATGGAAGCTGACGAGCAGGTCGAAGAACGACGAGGCGAACTCGCGCGCCAGCGCCGCCGCCTTCTGGTAGGCGTCCGCGTCGGCCTCCTCCATGGCGAGGACGGGGATGATGTTCTCGCGGGCGTCGTTCGCCTGCGCCATCGCGCGAAGCGTCGCGCGCAGCTTCTCCTCCGATTCGCTGTAGTTCGGAATGACGACGACGTGCTTGACGGCCTCCCAGGGCAGCACCAGCGGGTCGCGGACGGCGACGCGCCGATACTCGTCGCGCCAGATGGTGCCCTCGTAGCGACGCATGAGCCGCACGCCCTTGATGACGTGGTAGGCGATGGTCCACGACTTCCACAGCCAGTAGACGTCGAAGAGCAGCAGGCCGACGGCGAGCTCGGCCGGAAACCAGACATAGCCCCAGACCAGGGTGCTGATGAGGCAGAGCGCCAAGGCGCCGGGCAGGATCTCCAGAGCGCGCCGGAAGGCGTGGGGCCACGCGCCGCCGCCCGCCAGCGGCCGGGCCAGGGGGCGCCCGAGAGGGGCGGGCGCGTAGCCGGCGACGGCGAACGCCGCGGGCGCGGCGAGGTCATGGTGCCTGCGGGCTGGCAGCTCTATGGCCATGTTGACTCCTTCAACGGAGACGGCAGGGAACAGGCGTGCTAACTGCCGAGAAAACAAGAACGCCTCCCCTTCGGGAAGCGCCTTCCATCAAGCCTACGAGGTTAGCTGTCGGGTTAGGACCGAAGGTCAGCCCCGGTCGCTACGGCGACCCTCACCCCTACTCTGGTTCCCCCGTTCCCTCCGGCGGGAGGGATTCGGCATGCTCGATTGTTACAAAGAGGGTATGGTGCCGGCCCCGCCTCGGTCAAGCGAGCGTTGCTAGAGGTTCTCTATCGTCCTCGGCTCTCTTAATGGCATCTTAATGCCAGTTGCCTCGCTCGAAAGCGGCAAGCGCGGCCTCGTAGTCTGCCGGCGTGTTCAGGTCGACGTCGACGCGGCTGTTGGCGACGGGCACGGCCTCCGTCTCGGCCGCGTGGCGCTCCATGACGGCGCGCAGGCCCAGCGTCGCCTCGTCCACGCGTCGCAGCTCATCGAGGAGCGAGCCGTCGACCAGCACTGGGTGGCCCGTGCGCCCGTCGAAGCGAGGGGCGACGATGGCAGCGCGGCTCTGACGCCAGCTCTCGATGAGCAGGCGCGAGAGCCAGGCCGGCCGCGGCTGGTCGACGCTGAGGATAAGAAGCGCTTCCACGGGTTCGGCCACGGCTTCGGCGCCGCATCGTAGCGACGAGGCGCGGCCTTCCCTGTACGCCTCGTTGACCACGACGCGCGCCTCCGGCGGCACGGCGGGCCGTACCTCCTCCGCGGCGTGGCCGAGGACGACGACCACCTCGTCGACGCCGGCGGCGCGCATCTGCGCCACCTGCCAGGCGAGGAGCGTCGTGCCGCCCCAGGGCAGCAGCGGCTTCGGCTGCCCCATGCGCGTCGACTCGCCGGCGGCGAGGATGATGGCGGCGATGGTCACCTAGAGGTTCTTGGATACAAAGAAGGCAAAGGCTGCTACGCCAGCTACCAGTGTCGCAACCTGAAGGAGGGCCGGTATGCGGATGCTACCCGCGTACACATCCAAGCCCCTAGCGGAGTCGGACCGAACCAGGTTGGCTGTCAGGCCACTAAGAACAAGGATACCGAAGAAAGCGGAGAATCCCAGGATGGCCCAGGAGAGAAAAAGGAAGCCCTTCTGTTGAAGCGGCTGATCGTCTGGAAAGACATCCTTGATGAAAGTGGCGCTTAAGATGATAGTGCCTGTTGCAAAGCCTGAGAGCAGCTTCGCCCAACCATCTGCGAGGTCAAATGCCTTACGCTGATTCTCGAGCTGCTCTTGAGGTATGTCGCTGGCAGCCATGGCCTGTCTATTCTACTACGTGAGGACAGGTGGTCTGCAGAAAGGCCAGCTATCGCACCATTTGATGTGGATGGCCTCTAGAATGTCGATGAGTAAGACTTGTTCCCCTCGCCTGACGCGGGCTGCCTCTTCAACGAGGAGGTACACATTGCTCCGCAGGAGACCAGGGCTTACTAGTGCATACTCCACGTCGCTAAAGGAGATCGAGCGTTCCGGATCCAAATCGAGTTGGCGTCTGGCAGTATCGTCAGAGCGCCGCTCGTCGAACCCTTCGATCAATACCTCTTCGATGAAGTTGGTGACTCGTCGATTGAGGCCGAAGCTTCGCGCTACCCCTTCTTGCACCCATCTGCGAACAAAGGTTTCTAATTGCTCTTCCATCGCTCCTCCTGCTGTCTGTCGCGCGTATAATGCATAAACGCAGCATCTGTGTCCAGCGCTGTCAGCCTCTATCCAGCGCCTGGTTCGCCAGGGCGTCGGCGCGCTTGTTCTGGGTGCGGGGAACGTGGCGGAAGACCACCTCGTCGAAGCGGGAGCGCAGGGCCAGCAGGCGGTTGTGCAGCGGGATCAGGCCGGGATTCCTCACCTTGTAGCGCCCGATCGCCTGACGCACGATGAGCTCCGAGTCGATGCGCGCTTCGACCCGCCGCGCGCCCAGCGCCAGCGCCGCCTCCAGGCCGGCGATGAGGGCGCGGTACTCGGCGACGTTGTTCGTCGTGACGCCGATGGCCTCGGAGACCTCGTGGCGGACCGCGCCCTTGGGGTCGACGACGACGGCGCCGATGGCGGCGCGGCCGGGGTTGCCGCGCGAGGCTCCGTCGCTGTAGACGAGCCAGACGTCGCCCTGAGCGGTGGTCACGGCCGCAGCGAGAGCCGCACGCCGCTCTCGCCGACGCTGACGTGGTCGACGAGCTCGCGCAGGAGCTGCTGGCGCTCGGCCACGGAGTGCGTCTCCCACTGCAAAACCAGCAGCTCTAGGGCGGCGTTGCGGGTGCGGCGGCGCTCGGCGGCGGAGGCGTAGTGCTCCGCCCGCCACTCGGCGTCGTGCAGGTCGTCCTCCACCTTGAGGCGCTCCTCCGCCAGCGCCAGGCCCTGCGAGCGCAGCTTGTCCGTGCTGAGGGCGTCGTTGGCCGCCGCCTCCAGCTGCCGGCCAAGGCGGCGGTCGACCTGCTGCAGGCGCTCGCGCAGACGCCGCGCCTCCGCCTGCCACTGGGCGATGACGGCGCCGTCGTCGCCGGCCGTCGCGAGCTGCCGCGGGTCGATCCCGCCCAGCTGGCGGCGCACCTCTTCCTCCAACTCGTCGGCGCGCTGCGTGTTGTAGGAGCAGATGCCCTGGTTGGTGCGCGACCCGCACTGGTAGTAGCGGTAGGACGCGACCTGCTCGCTGCCGTCGCGGCGCCGCGTCCAGGACTGGCGCCGGCTGACGCCGATCATGCGGTTACCGCAGCTCTCGCAGACAACGAGGCCGGAGAGGAGGAAGCTGCCCACGGTCCGCGGCGAGTAGTTGGTGCGCCGGTCGCTGAGGCGCTCCTGGACGCGGCGAAAGTCCTCCGGCGAGACGAGGGCCGGATGCGTGCCGGGGACGCGCACGCCCAGGCGCTGGTAGGTGCCCAGGTAGGCGCGATTGCGCAGGATGTCGCGGATGCTGACCATGCTCCAGGGCCGGTTGCGGCGCGTACGCAGCCCCTCCTCGTTCAAGCGGCGGGCGATGAGGCGGATGCCCAGGCCCTCCTGCAGGTAGAGACGGAAGATGTAGCGCACAACGACCGCCTCGTCGTCGACGAGGGCGAGGCGGTTGCGCGGCCCGACGCGGTAGCCATAGGGCGGCCGGCCCAGCACCTCGCCCCGCACGGCCTTGCGCTTGAGGGCGCTGCGCACCTTCTCGCGCATCTCGTCGTCGCGGCCCGAAGACCAGCTCTTGACGATGATGCCAAGGGCGTCGGCGTCGTCCGCGGCGTCGATGAACTGCACCTTGGCGCCCAGGCGCTCGATCTGCAGGCAACGGGCGGCGCCGACGACGGCGTCGTCCGCGAGGGTCGCCGGCGAGGGCGTGACGACGAGCATGAAGCCCTTCTCCGGTCGCTTCAGGTAATCGATGAGCTGGGCGAAGGCGCCGGACCGGCCGCCCTCTTCGGCGAAGGTCGTCGCCACTTCGTAGCCCTGAGCCTCGCAGTGGTCGAGGAAGCGCCGGTTCTGGCGGCCGACGCTCTCGCCCCCGCCGGCAGCCTCACGGAAGTAGCCGACAGCCTTCATCGCTTCGCTCCGCTCACGGCAAGCTCTAGCCGCCGACGAGGATGCGCTCGCAGCTGGGGCACTGCACCAGGGCCACGCCGGCGCGCACGCGCTGCACGAGGTGGGTCGGCAGGCCGATGCGGCAGCCCTGGCAGGCCCCCCGCTCGATGCGGGCGACGGCGCGGCCCTGCTTGACGCCGCGCAGGCTCTCGTAGAGGCCCAGGGCGCCGGCCTCCATCCCCTGCGTCCGCCGGCCACGATCGTCCTCCAGCTCCTCGGCCTCCGCCTCCGCCCGCGACTTCTGGGTGGTCAGCTGCTCCTGGTCCTCCCGCCATTCGGCCTCCATGCGCCGCAGCTCCTCCCGCGCCCGCGCGAGGGCCGACGAGGCGGCCTCCGTGGCGTCCAGCAGCGCCAGCCCGTCGTCGTCCAGCCTGCTGCGCCGCCCCTTGAGCGAGACGACGTCCTTCTGCATGTCGGTCAGCTCCCTAGGGTTGCGCACGGAGCCGTCGTAGAGCTTCTTCTCCAGCGGGCTGATCTTCGCGTCCAGGTCCTCCAGCTTCTCTTCCAGGCTCCGCTGCTGACGCTGCAGCCGCTCGACCTCCGCCTCCGCCTCCCGCACGGCCTCGCGCGCTGCCAGGAGAGCCTCGGTCTCGCCCAGCCGCGCCTCGATGTCGGCGATGAGGGCCCGCCGCGCGTCGCGCCGCAGGTCGATCTCCTGGAGGGCAAAGAGGTCGGCAGCGCTTGTCATAAGAAGTACGGGCAAGCGAACGCGCCCCAAACAGGAAGAGGGAGAAGAGCCGACTCGCCTGCCCCGCCGGCCCGCTCGCTCGGGATTATAGGCGCCGCCGTAGGGGGCGGACAAGGAGAGGTCTCACGGTGCCAGTCTTCGTTTTCTGCCGTTTTCGACCTCACCCCATTCCCCCTTTCCATACTGTGGAGAGGGGGCTGTTCTCGGGGGCGGGCCAGCAGGAGTCCGGCGCGGGGTGAGGTCCGTGGCCGGCCGCTCCCAGGTTTGACCCGCCTTTCAGCAGCGCCTATGCTTGACTAGGCCATGCTTTTCAACGTGTCCGGCCTCGTCCAGGAAGGCATCGGCGCTACCCGCCACTACGACGTGCAGGGCTCGCTCCAGACCGAGGGTCGCGCTCCCGAGCGCGTCAGCGGCAGCGTCGAGCTGATGCGCACCGATAGCGGCGTGCTTGTGCGCGCCCACCTCGCCCTCGCCGACGCCGAGACTTGCAGCCGCTGCCTGCAGCCGCTGCGGGAGACGCTGGCCATCGACTTCGAGGAGGAGTATCAGTCGACTGTCGACCTGCGCACCGGCGCGCCGCTGTCGGAGCTGCCGGACAAGGACGCCTTCCTCATCGACTCACAGCACCGCCTTGACCTGACGGAGGCGGTGCGGCAGTATCGCGAGGCGTCGGCCGTCATGCAGCCGCTCTGCCGCCCCGACTGCCGCGGTCTCTGTCCAAGCTGCGGCCGCGACCTGAACACGGGTCCCTGCGGCTGCGGCAGCGAGGCCATCGACGCGCGCTGGGAGGGCCTCGCCGCGCTGGCGTCGCTCGGCGCCGAAGACCGCGCCGCTCCGAAAGGGAAGGAATAACCCGTGGTACCACTGCCGAAGAAACGTTATCCGAAGTCGCGGCAAGGCAAGCGACGCAGCCACTTGGCCCTGAAGCTCACGGGCCTCACGCGCTGCCCCCAGTGCCGCACCATGCGCCGCCCGCACCACGCCTGCCCCGTCTGCGGCCACTACAAGGGCCGCGAGGCTGTCGAGGTCCAGGGCCCGAGCGTTGGCGAGTAACGGGCCGCGCTTCCTTCCTGACCCTACGTCCAAGGACACGGCTTGGCTGTTCCCGGGCCAGGGCGCCCAGGAGGTCGGCATGGGGCGCGACCTCTACGAGGCGTCGGCCGCCGCCCGCCAGGTCTTCGACGTCGCCGACCGCGTCCTTGGCTACGGGCTGAGCGAGATCTGCTTCCGCGGGCCGGAGGAGCGCTTGCGCGAAACCGAGGTCACCCAGCCCGCCGTCCTCGCCACCAGCCTCGCCTGCCTGGCGGCCGCCGTCGAGAGCGGCTTCGTGCGCCAGCGGCCCGCGTTCGTGGCCGGCCACAGCCTGGGCGAGTACACGGCGCTCGTTGCTGCGGGCGCCGTCAGCCTAGAGGACGGCCTCCTCCTCCTGCGCGAGCGGGCGCGCCTAATGGCCGCGGCCGGCAAGGCGAACCCCGGCACGCTCGCGGCGATCATCGGCCTGGACGAGGACGCGGTACGCGCCATATGCCGCGAGGCGGACGTCGACGCCTGCAACCTCAACCTGCCGGCGCAGACTGTGGTCGGCGGCGCGCACGCGGCCGTCGCCCGCGCCATCGAGATGGCGAAAGCGCGCGGTGCCCAGCGGGCGCTGGAGCTGAACGTCAGCGGCGCCTTCCACAGCCGGCTCATGGCGCCGGCCGTCGAAGGCCTGGCGAAGGCCGTCGCGGCCGCGAAGATCGTCGACCCGCGTGTCACCGTCGTCGCCAACGCCAGCGCGACGCCCCTCGCCGACGCGGCGGCCGTGCGCGACGAGCTGTGCTCGCAGGTGGCGCACGCCGTGCGCTGGCACGAATCGGTTACACTGATGGCCGCGGCCGGCGTCTCGACGTTCATCGAGTTCGGGCCGGGGCGCGTGCTGACCGGGTTCGCCCGGCGGCTGGCGCCGGGCGCCGAGCTGAAAAACGTGTCCTCCCTGGCTGACCTGCCTGCCGGCAGGCAGGCGTCGACGGGGGACAGGGCGGCGAGCGTCAGCAAGCGCGCGTAGGTGGGGCGTTGTTCAGTCTGGACGAAAAGGTCGCGATAGTCACGGGCGGCACGCGGGGGATCGGCCGTGCCATCTCCCTCGCCTTGGCGCGCTCCGGCGCCCGCCTCATCGTCAACTACCTTTCCAACGACGAGGCTGCTGCGGCGCTGGTGAAGGAGCTGGGCAAGGGCTGCCAGGTCGTCCTCGTCAAGGGCGACGTCCGCGACCCGGAGACGGCCCAACGCGCCGTGGACGAGGCCCTGAACCGCTTCGGCCGGCTCGACATCCTGGTCAACAACGCCGGCATGACGGCGGACAACCTCCTCATTCGCATGACGGAGGAGGATTGGGACGCCGTCATCGAGACGAACCTGCGCAGCACCTTCCTTTGGACGCGCGCCGCCATCCGGCCGATGCTGCGCCAGCGCCACGGCCGCATCATCACGATCAGCAGCGTCGATGGCCTCGTCGGCAACGCTGGCCAGGCCAACTACTCGGCGGCGAAGGCGGGCCAGATGGGCTTCACGCGCTCCCTGGCGCGCGAGCTGGCGAGCCGCGGCATCACGGTGAACGCCGTCGCGCCCGGCTTCGTCAAGACGGGCATGACCTCCGTCCTTACCGAGAAGCAGTGGGAGGCGATCCTGGAGCGCATCCCCATGGCGCGCGACGGAAAGCCGGAGGAGATCGCCCCCCTCGTCGCCTTCCTCGCCTCTGACGAGGCGTCCTATCTCACAGGACAGGTCATCGCCGTCGACGGCGGCCTGACTTAGGACCCATGGCGGCTCCCCGCCGTCGCGCCCGCGAAGTCGCCCTTCAGGCCCTCTACGAGATGGACGTGGGCGGCCACGAGCCCGCCGCTGCCCTGGAGCGCCTCATCGCCGAGAGCCGGCTGGGCGAGGAGCCGGCCGCCTTCGCGCGCAAGCTCGTCGAGGGCGTCCTGGCGCACCGCGCCGAGATCGACGGCATCATCGAGCGGACGGCGCCGGCCTGGCCGGCGGCGCAACTGGCGGCCATTGACCGGAATATCCTCCGTATTGCGATAAGGGAGTTCTTGATGGATAATCTGACACCGGTTGGCGCCGCCATAAACGAGGCGGTGGAGCTGGCCAAGAAGTACGGCAGCGAAAGCTCCGGCAGGTTCGTAAACGGCGTCCTCGGCTCAGTCGCGCCGGGAAAGGCCGCGGCGCAGGAGGGTAACTAGACTTGGCAACAGTGTTTGAGCGCGTCCGCAAGATCGTCGTCGATCAGCTCGGCGTGGAGGAAGACCAGGTCGTCCCCTCCGCCTCGTTCGTCGATGACCTCAACGCCGACTCCCTCGACCTCGTCGAGCTGATCATGTCGCTCGAAGAGGAGTTCAGCAAAGACGGCAAGGCGCTGGAGATCTCGGACGAGGACGCCGAGAAGATCGTCACCGTCCAGGACGCGGTCGACTACCTCAAGGACCTCGGCATCGAAGACGCGTAGGGGGTTCCTTTTGCAGGCTCCGGGGCCGGGCTAAAGCCTGGCCTTCATGTTTGGGCGCGGGCCAGGCTGAAGCCTGGCCTTCGTCTTGGAGACGGAGTCGCCTCTCCCACCGTCCGCGGCCGGAAAGGCCGTGTGCGACGTACTACTATCAGGTAATCTGTCAATGAGGCTGCTCGGCGGCAGGCGGTGGCGCCGGCAGGCGCCCGCACTGGGACGGGGAAGGAGGTAGCGAGCGATGCAGATGTTCGGCGTCGGCATCCTGGAGCTGCTCGTCATCCTCGTCATTACCGCGATCATCGTCGGTCCGGAGCGCATGCCCCAGGTCGCCGCCGACCTCGCCCGCTGGATCAGGCGGGCGCGCGCCTACGGCCAGCACCTGACGCGCGACTTCAGCGACGTCGTCTCCGAGCTGGAGCGGGAGGCCGGCGTCAGCCGCGAGGACTGGAAGGAGATCGCCAGCGTCGTCACGCGCCAGACCGGTGACCTGACGAAGGAGCTCGAGAAGGTTGCGGGGCAGGTAGAGATCTCGGGCGACCTCGAGCTGGCGAAGACGGAGACGCCGCCGGCCAACGTCGTGCCCTTCGAGACGACTCGCTCCGAAGAGCCGCCGGCCGACGGCGAAGCGGCGCCGGCGGCAGCCGAGGGTACGCCCGCGAACGCAGGCGAAGAAGAGCCCTGGTTCGTGCCGCAGACGCCCTCCTCGCGGCGCCGTCGCAGGGAGTAGATGAGCGCAGTCGCACGCCAGACGGAGCCGCAGGCCGAAGAACCGAAGAGCCTGACGATCCTGGAGCACCTCCAGGAGCTGCGCCAGCGCCTGATGATCTGCGCCGGCGCTCTGGTCTTGGGCATGGTCGTCTCCTTCTACCCGATAACGACCTGGGTCCTCGAATGGCTCAAGAAGCCGGCGGAGAGCCGCGTCGAGAACTTCGATCTCGTCTTCACGCAGCCGCTGGAGTTCTGGACGACGTTCTTCCGCGTCAGCCTGCTGGTCGGCCTCACTCTGGCGATGCCGGTCTTCGTCTACCAGGTGCTGGCCTTCATCGGGCCGGGGCTGACGAAGAACGAAAAGCGCTGGGCCTACCCCATCGTCCTCGGCGCCAGCGGCATGTTCGTGGCCGGCTGCGCCTTCGCCTACTACGTCGAGATGCCACCGGCCCTGAAGTTCCTCCTCGACCCGCCGGGCGACCTGGCGCGGCCCCTCATCTCCGTCAAGTACTACGTCGACTTCGCGACGCGGCTGATGCTGGTCACCGGCCTCGTCTTCGAGACGCCGCTGCTGGTGATGGGGCTGGCGAAGCTGGGCGTCGTGCAGTCGCGCACGCTCTGGCGCTGGTGGCGCTTCGCCCTCGTCGGCGCCTTCATCCTCTCCGCCGTCGTCACGCCCTCGATCGACCCGATAACCCAGACGCTGGTGGCGCTGCCGATGATCGTGCTGTACTTCGTCGGCATCGGCCTGGCGCGCCTGGTGGAGAGCTCGCCGATCATCCCGCGAGCGTAGCCGGCTGGCGCGAACCTCTAGCCATGTGGGACAGGGTTGACAGGAATACGATCGTTCTCGCTGTCCTCGGCGGCGTCGCGGCGATAGCCGTGTTGATTGTGCTCGTCGTGACCTTCGCGGGCCCTGCTGGCGTGCCCTTTGGGGCGACGCCCATGCCCGAGGCCGTCGCCACCCTCGCGCCGACGCCGACCGCGGCGTACCAGGGGTACGAGCCACCGCCCGGCACCTTCTTCGGCGACTTCAACGGCTTTACGTTCTTCAATCCGGTTCTCGAGTCCATAGGTGCTGCACCTGCGTGCAACGGCACGCCGACGACCGGCGTAAGCGATGCCGGTGGAGGTAACGCGACGCCCGAGGACATCGCGAGTTCGAGGCTGGACTTTTCGCCGGCTTATCTGCCGGCTGGGTTCGTTCTGTCGGAAGCGTACGGCATCAAGTGCGGCAGCATCGTCTTTCGAATTGCGCGCATCTATGACAGGCCCGGGGGCAACGCCGGACCGGGGGGCCTGTCTATCATGCGCTTCGACAACCGGCCGCGTGTGCCGTCTCGCTGGCCAATCGACCATTGCAGGCCGTCACCGTGGCGGGCCGCCGGGCCGTCATGATCAGGGAGTACCCGAACCAGCTGTATCTCTACATCCGTGACGATCCGGGCTACTGGATTCTCAATCGGCGTACTTCGCCTTTTGCGGATGCCCCGGCTGCTTCCGAGATCATCCGCATCGCCGAGGGCGTCCTCGACTAGTCTCTATATCGCTAGGCATCTTTATCAGATCAGCTTGACGTGCCCGCGGGCCGATGCTAGCATTCGACTTGAGTATGGCCCCGACTCCCGAGTCCCTGGACGAACGCCGCGCCGCCCTTAGCGAGCTGAACGCCGGCGTTGGCGCCTGTCGCGCCTGCGCCCTGGGCTTGTCACGGACGCGCGCAGTGCCGGGCGAGGGGCCGGCCGACGCAGAGATCATGTTTATCGGCGAGGGGCCCGGCTACTACGAGGACCAGCAGGGGCGCCCCTTCGTCGGCGCCGCCGGCCAGTTCCTCGAGGAGCTGTTGGAGAGCATCGGCCTGAAGCGCACGGACGTCTTCATCGCCAACGTGATCAAGTGCCGCCCGCCCGGCAACCGCGACCCGCTGCCGGAGGAGATCGGCGCCTGCTCCGGCTGGCTCAGCCGCCAGCTGGCGATCGTCCAACCGAAGCTCATCGTCACGCTGGGGCGCTACTCCCTGGCGCGCTTCCTGCCCGGTACGCCCATCGGCAAGGCGCACGGCCAGGCGCGCAGGGTCAACGGGGCCTGGGTGGTGCCCATGTATCACCCGGCGGCGGCGCTGCACCAGGGCAGCCTGCGCCAGCCGATCGAGGACGACTTCCGCAAGATACCCGCCTATCTGGAGCAGGCGCGTCGCGACGCCGAGTCGGGCGAGGCGCAGCCGGCGCTGGCCGCGGCCGCGCCCGCCGCCACCCAGATGAAGCTCCTCTAGGCGTTCGCTGGCTTGATGATCGAGAGCGCCTGCATTCGCTTCGCATCCCTTCGGGCTGCTCCGCGTTCGAGAACAGAGGGGTTGGGGGGACACCCCCCATACCTCCCGTCAGGGGGCTGCGCCCCCTGTACCCCCGCTGCGCTGCTCGGTCGGAGGCCAAGGCGTGGCTGACGCTCCAAAGCTGCGCGTCATCCCCCTCGGCGGCCTCGGCGAGATCGGCAAGAACATGCTTCTCCTCGAGTACGGCGACGACATGATCGCCATCGACGCCGGCCTCATGTTCCCAGAGGAGGAGATGCTCGGCATCGACCTCGTCATCCCGGACGTGAGCTACGTCGAGCAGCACCGCTCGAAGTTCAAGGCGATCTTCATCACCCACGGCCACGAGGACCACACGGGCGGTCTGCCCTACATCCTGCGCAGCGTCAAGGCGCCCATCTACTGCACACCGCTCACCGGCGGCCTGATCAGCGTCAAGCTCAAGGAGTTTCACCTCCTCGATAGCACGGAGCTGCGCACCATCCTCCCCGGCGAGTCCGTGAACGTGGGCGTCTTCCGCGTCGAGGCGTTCAGCGTCGCCCACAGCATCCCCGACGCGGCTGGCTACGCCATCCATACGCCCGTCGGCGTTGTCATCCACACCGGCGACTTCAAGCTCGACCACACGCCGGTCATGGGCCAGATAACCGACCTCGCCCGCCTCGCCGAGCTGGGCAGCGAGGGCGTCCTCCTCCTCCTGGCCGACTCCACCTACTCGGAGATACCGGGCTACACGCCCTCCGAGCGCGTCGTCGGCGAGGCGCTGACCCAGATCATGGTGAACTCGCCCGGGCGCGTCATCGTTGCCACCTTCGCCTCGCTCATCGCCCGCGTGCAGCAGGTGATCGACGCCGCCGCCGTGAGCGGCCGCCGCGTCTTCGTCACGGGCCGCAGCATGATGGACAACGTTCAGATGGCGCGCGAGCGCGGCTACATCAGCTTCCCGCGCGAGATGACCCTGAGCGTTGGCGAGTTGCGTAAGACGCCGCCGGAGGAGGTCGCCGTCATCACGACCGGCAGCCAGGGCGAGCCGACCTCCGCCCTGACGCGAATGGCCAACGGCGACCACCAGCACATCCAGATAATGCGCGGCGACACAGTAGTCCTCTCCGCTTCGCCCATACCCGGCAACGAGTCCCTCGTCTACCGAACCGTCGATAACCTCTTCCGTCTCGGCGCGCGCGTCCTCTACAACCGCATCGCCGACGTGCACGTCCGCGGCCACGCCGCGCAGGAGGAGCTGAAGATCGTCCACTCCCTCGTCCGGCCGAAGTTCTTCGTCCCCGTCCACGGCGAGTACCGCCACCTGGTCCTCCATGCCCACCTGGCCCAGATGATGGGTATGCCGGAGGAAAACACGAAGATCCTGGTCGACGGCGACGTCCTGGAGCTGGACGGCGAGACCGCCGTGGTCCGTGAGCGCGTGCAGGCCGACTGGGTCTACATCGACGGCCTGGGTGTGGGCGACGTGGACCACGTCGTCCTGCGCGACCGCCAGCACCTGGCGACCGACGGCATGGTCGTCGTCATCCTCGCCCTGGACAAGCAGACCGGCCGGATCGTCGGCAGGCCGGACGTCGTCACGCGCGGCGTGATCAGCACCCAGGAGTCGGAGGAGCTGCTGGAGGGCACGCGGCGGGCGGTGACGCGGTCCCTGGAGGGCGCCGACCACATCGTCGAGTGGTCGCTGGT
>DATBWN010000191.1:0-2236 GCA_036514755.1 Dehalococcoidia bacterium
TGGACATGGACCCGGTCGACCTGCGCCTGAAGAACGCGGCCCGCGAAGGCAGCGCCGGGCCCTTCGGCCAGCCGCTCGGCCCCGTCGGCGCCGCTGCCCTCTGTTCCCTCGGGCCCTACGCCCTCGCCAACACCCAGGTCGACGCTTACGACGTCGTCCTCAACAAGCCGAAGGTCGCCTCCTACCGCGCGCCCGGCGCCCCAGCGTCCGAGTTCGCCGTCGAGACCGTGGTCAACGAGCTTGCGGAGCAGCTGAAGATCGACCCGCTCGACCTGCGCCTGAAGAACGCGGCGCGGGAGGGGGCGCCCGGGCCCTTCGGCCAGCCGCTGGGCCCGGTGGGCGCCGTCGCCGTCATCGAGGCGATGCAGTCGCATCCCCACTACCGCTCCGAGCTGCAGGGCGACAACCGCGGCCGCGGCGTGGCGATGGGCTTCTGGTTCAACGCCGCCGGCGTGCGCAGCGTCAGCGCCACCCTCAACCCGGACGGCGCCGTCGGCCTGACCACCGGCAACGTCGACATCGGCGGCACGCGCTCCAGCATCGCCATCATGCTCGCCGAGACCCTGGGCATCGCCGCCGAGGACGTCAAGCCGCATATCGTCCCGACGGACGACGTCGGCGACACTGGCATGACCGGCGGCAGCAGCTCCACCTTCTCCAGCGGCTGGGCCGTCTACGAGGTCGGTCAGGAGCTGCGCAAGAAGCTCGTCGAGCGCGCCGCCCGCATCTGGGAGGTGCCGGCCGACCAGGTCGAGTACGGCGACGACGGCGTCCTGCGCGGCCCCAACGACGCTGAGGGCAAGCCGCGGAGCCTGACCTTCAAGCAGATCTGCTCCCAGCTGCCGCGCACCGGCGGCTCCATCTCCGCCGCCGTCACCGTCCAGCGCCAGGGGAACGCCCCCGCCTACGCCGGCCACATCGTCGACGTGGCGGTCGACAGGGAGACGGGCAAGGTCGAGATCCTGCGCTACACCGCCTTCCAGGACTGCGGCACGGCCATCCACCCCTCCTACGTCGAGGGCCAGGTGCAGGGCGGCGTCGTCCAGGGCGTCGGCATGGCGCTGACCGAGGAGTACGTCTGGGGCCCCGACGGCCGCATGCTGAACACCAGCCTGCTCGACTACCGCATGCCGACGGCGCTCGACCTGCCGATGATCGACGCCGTCCTCATCGAGGTGCCGAACCCCAACCACCCCTACGGTGTGCGCGGCGTCGGCGAGGTCTCGATCGTCCCGCCGATGGCCGCTATCCAGGCGGCGATCGCGGATGCCACGGGCGTGCGCCTCTACCGGGCGCCTATGTCGCCGAAGGTGGTGCTGGAGGCGCTGGTCGACGAGTAGGCGGGCTCAAGCCGTTCGTCCTGAGCTTGTCGAAGGACGATCCGCTCGACCAGGAATCGTGGTTCCCTTCGGCAGGCTTAGGGCAGGCTAGGCTCACCACGAACGGGTTCAAACCTGTTATGCCTGGATGAGGGGGAGCCCCTCCTCGCGGCGGATGTCGTTGACGATCTCCAGCACGCGCTGGGGGAACGGCGCCAGCGTCACCTCGAACTCCTGGCGCAGGCGGCTGTTGTCCATCAGGTAGTTGCCGGAGGCGGCGCGGCCGCCCTCCTCCTTCTCGAACGTGATCTGGGCCTCCGGCAGGAACCGCCGCACGAGGTCCGCCAGCTGGCCGAGGCTTATCGACTCGCCGCCCGAGTTGTAGACCGGGTGCTGCGTCGACTCCGCCAGCGTCACGCGCACGAAGATCTCGGCGATGTCCTCGACGTGTATGGGCAGGCGCATCGAGTCGCGGAAGGGGAAGCGCACCGCCTGGCCGCGCGCCGGCTGGGTGACGCAGAGCACGTGGTCCATCGACCCGCGCGCCTTGTCCGGCCCCGTCACGTTCGCCGGCCGCACGCCCGTGATCTGCATGCCGTAGGCGCGGTTGTACCACTCTGCCTGGTGCTCGTTGAAGATCTTCGAGACGGAGTAGACGCCGGTGCCCCTGCGGTCGTCCTCCTCTGTCAGGGGCCGGTCGCCGAAGTGGCTCTGACGGCCGTACACCGCCAGCGAGCTGGCGTAAACGACGCGCCGAACGCCGCAGATGCGCGCCGCCTCGAAGCAGTTGTCCATGCCCAGGACGTTGAGCCGCACGGCGAAGTGGGGGTCGTTCTCGCCGGCGCCCAGCAGGTAGGCCAGGTTGAGCACGCGCTCCGGCTTCGTCTCCATCATCGTCCGCACCACGTCGTCCATCA
>DATBWN010000192.1:0-9320 GCA_036514755.1 Dehalococcoidia bacterium
ATCGACGGTCTCGAACACGCGCCGCGTGTAGTCGTCATATTCCGGGATGCCTGCACGGGACGGAACGAGGAAGGCCAAGAAGCTGACCCTACCGCGTAGCTTGGGCCTTCGCTCCAGCAACAGGTCGTAGGCCTGAAAGCCGCGCAGGACGTTCTTGCTCGGGTCGAGGCGGTCGACGCGGACGATGGTCCTCCTCCCGGCGAGCCGGTCCAGCGCGGCTCCGTACTGCGCCGCTTCCGGCGACGCGGCCAGCTGTCGCAGCTCGGCCACGTCGACGGAGATAGGGTTCGACCACACGGACGTCGTGCGGCCGAGGTAGACGACCTCGCGGCGGCGTTCGTCGACAGCGGCACCGGCGCCGCTCAGGTAGGCGCGGCACGTGGCGAGGAAGGCCTCGCCGTCCGCCTCCGTCTGGAAGAAGGCGCTGTCGTTGGCGAGCAGGCCGGCGCAGATCTCCCGCACAAGGTCATCCGGCAGCTTAAGCCAGGCGCTGGGCTCCGGCCAGGGTATGTGGACGAACTGCTGCAGTACAGTCTGAGGCCGCGCCCTGCGGATCAGCCGCGGTGCCAGGTAGAGGTGGTAGTCGTTGAGCATGACGCGGGCGTCGGCGGCAGCTCGGTCGATCTCGGCGATGACCGCCTCCGCAAACAGCTTGTTCGCCGGCACGTAGCCGGTCTGCCAGGACTCGATGGCTTCCCCGGCGAGGTCGCTGCGGAGCAGCTCAGCGTCGAGGGCGTGCTGCACGAACCAGAGGATCGGGTTACAGAAGACGCCGTAGTAGGCCCGACGCACCTCGTCCGGCAGGGGAACAAGCCGCAGGCTGCCGCCGTTGGCCAGCGGCACGCGCCGGCCGGTGAGCGCCACCACCTGGTCGGCGAAGCTGCAGGCGGCGGCCACCCAGCTGACGGGTCGGCTCCTGGCAACGGAGCGCAGGGCAACGGCGACGCCGCCGCCCGCCTCTCGCTGCCTGATTCGTCCCAGGCTGTCCACGTAGTGCTCGATAGGGCCGCGACTGCTGACCAGGACCAGCGGTGCGTCTTCCTCTGGCCTGGCATCCTTCCGAAGGCATGGGGAGATAGTGGTCGTGACCATGACCTCTTCCTTGTGCGGCGCAGCATCCAGCCGCGGGCTTGGAGAGGATGGCCTCGGCGGAAAGCTGAGGTTCGGCTGCCAAGGAGGAAAGAAGGAAGCAACCGGAGAATGCCTCCGGCTTCGCAGCCGAGACCCGTCCTCTTTCAGCGGCCTACGAGGTTAGCTGACGGGTTAGGGCTGAAAGAGACTGCCCCGGCCGCCACGGCGACCTGCACCCCAATGTTTGGTTCCCCCGCTCCCCTTCGTCCGGAGGGAGATTCGGCCTCTGTTACTCTAGGGTGGCGGCGCCCGGCTGTCTACGGAAACTTAGTTCAGCCATCCGCGCCAGGCAGACGAGTTAGCGAGATGACCAGCGAGAGCGACGACATCCGTTCTATGCCATCCTGGACGCTCGTTACCAGTCACGGCCTTGCCCTCCTCTACATTGCCGACCACCCGGACGCGACGATCCGCGAGATCGCCGCTGCCCTGGCGCTCACGGAAAGACGCGTCGCCGACCTGATCCGTGACCTGGCGGCGGAGGGCTTCGTCACGGTCCGGCGCAGGGGAAGGCGTAACGTCTACACGCTGAACTGGGGCGCCCGCTTCCGTCACCCCGTCATCGCCGAGATCCCCTTCCGGGCGTTTGTCGACCTGTGGCGGCGCTCACGCTCTGCAAAGCCACGTTAGCAGCTCGGCCGAAAGCACACCGCGACGTGCGCGGTGACGACGCGGCCCACGAGCGCGAGCGAATGGGGCGGCGTCACTATCCCGAGGGTCATTGTTGGTCCCTGGGCGAACCGCTGTTATGACCATGCGTAACTCTGCCTCGAACTTGTATGGGTCTAGACTTCGGACACTAGGCTGTTCTCGGTTGACGCAAAGCCTGTCTTGTCACAAGAAGGTGTGCACAACCGGGGACCTGACGATGCTGCTCAGATGCGCACCCTCGGCATCGGCAACCGGCTTCGCAGCCAGCATCCCGTGGTTGGCGCATGAGCGCCTACCTGCCGAACCCCCGGTCTATCGAGGCAGACACGCCGCCACAAAGGCGTCGGGTCGGGCAACGTCCGGGAAGGGCATGGCCTAGATTCGACGGATGTCTCTGAAGGCAGTCGTCTAGTGGAAAGCGTGGGGTCGGTTATGGGAGTTATGGGGTCGGTCTAGGGCTGAGTCCTCGATGTAGCGGGTGCGAAGCAGTGACGATTTCGAATCTGTACCCGACCCGCCGCTTGGTAGTATGGCGTCCCTGGAGGGATTCGAACCCCCGACCCGCCGCTTAGAAGGCGGCCGCTCTATCCACTGAGCTACAGGGACGCTGATCCAACAATCGGCCGTCAGGCTGGGGCGGCCCGACGTCTCGTCCGCACCTTGTGGTAGCGGCCGCCGGCCCGCTTATCTACCGAGATGATCTCCATCCCCGCCAGGTCCGGGCTCGTCGTCAGATGCTGCTGGATGAGCCGGCCCAGCGGCTGAGCGACCGTGACCGCGAGGATGCCGGCGAGGACGGCGTTGCCCAAGCGGTCCCTGCGGGCGCCGTTGCCCAGCACGGCCAGCGTCGAGAGGCTGGCGAGCACGCCTGCGGTCGCCAGGTTGGTGCCGCAGAGGGGAGTAACCGCCCAGAACGCCTCGCCCCGCTTCAGCCGCGCCAGGCCCTCCTGCGCGCACTCGCTCAGGAGGTCGGACGGCACGTCGCCGTAGATGAAGAAGCCGTCGCCGGAAGCGCGGCCGATGAGGCGCAGGTCCGGCCCCAGCCGCGAGATCAGCAGCGAGACGGTGGCATGCTCCAGCGCGTGATTGCGGCGCACGTCGCCGATGAACCGGGCGAGCATCTCGCTCAGTATAGCAGTAGTCCCCTCAGCCTGAGGCCGTAGGCGCAGCGGTCTAAGACCGGCTCCCTTGTCGGGAGCGGCAGCCCGTGCTGCCATGCTAATGGCCTAGTTGCGCGTGATGCCCGGCGCGCCAAGGCGGATGACCTGGCTCATCTCCACGCTTATCGTGACGCTCTGATTCGTCCCCAGCGCCCGAACCGTCACCGTCGCGTTGCGCAGGTCGGCCGGCGCCCGCGCCGGGTCGACGCTGACCTCGAAGTGGCCCTGGCGGTCGCAGGGGGCGTCGCGGGCGCAGGGCAGGTCTTTGCCGATGGCGACGCCGGTGTAAGGCGTGATGCGCAGCCAGGGTACCGACGTAGTCGCGTACCAGGCGAGGACGCCGGTGCCCCCATTCGACACGTCGACGCTGCCGGTCATGGCGCCCGTCTCCGGCGTGAAGCCGACGCTCACGGTCTCCTTGCTGACCTGGAGCTGGGGCGTGCCGAGGATCTTCTTTCGCAGCGAGGGGCTGGGCCGCGCCGTCGGGTCGATGTGGAAGGGCTGGGGCGTCGGCATGTCCATCCGCGTGTAGGGGAAGACGAAGTTCGAGAGCTTTAGGGCGCCGGCGAAGACGGGGCTGTCGAGGTCGGGGAGGGTGACCTCTTGCGCCTGCCACAGCGGCTCGCCGTCGACGATGGGCGGCTGGGCGGCGCAGCCGAAGACCAACTCCTGGTAGGGGTAGTTCGCGCGGTTGTGGCCCTTGCCGTCGCCCGTCGGACCGCAGCTGTAAGGGGCGCGCGGCCAGCTGTCGTAGATGGGGTCCAGCGGGTGGTTGCTGCGGTCGGCGCCGGGGCCGGTGAAGCCGTTATAGCTCCAGACGGCGAAGTACCAGTTCTCGATGAGCTGCGGGTTGCCGTCCGTGTCGACGCCGGCGATCGGGCGGTTCTCCGGCGCTTCGTTCCACTTGTCGGCGAGGATGAAGGCGCCGCGGGCGATGTTGTAGGCGAAGTGGGTGGCGACCAGCGCCTGCTCCGGCGAGCCGCGCCCGCCCTCGCCCGTGGGGATGGTCATGCCGCTGGTCACCTGGGCGACGCCGTGGCCGCAGTCGAAGGAGATGAGCGCCGGGCCGATGGCGCCCCAGGGCACGTTACCCGCCGCCTGCGTGATGCTGCTCTCGATCCAGCCGATGGCCTTGAGGAGCACGGGCGGCACGTTGCCGGGCACCTTGTGACGCCCGTCGCGCGGGCCCACCTCCAGGTCGGGCAGGCCGAAGAAGGGGTCGCCGGGGAAGAGCATGTTGAACGCCGCCAGGTCGATGGTGTTCAGGAAGAGCTCGCGGTCCTTCAGGTCCTCGTAGGCCGTCGGCGTGAAGGGAAAGGCGCACTGGTCCGACTCGGCCGAGCGGGCCGAGCCGAGGGCGGCGGTGACGGCAATGAGCGCCGCCGCGAGGATGGTAGACGCCCGCAGGCTAACGCTGAGTCCAGCCAAGGAACGTCACCTCTCCGGAAGCGATGGTGATGCGGCGGCCGTCCGCGCCGACGACAGCCAGCACCGAGCGGCCAGGCGCGGTGGCGGAGGCGCCCTCGAAGCTGCGGACGACGAAGCCGCCGCCCGGCGCTGGGGCCAGCGGCACGTCGAAGCCGAGCGCCGGGCCCGGCAGCGCCGAGCCGTCCTCGCCGGCGAGGCGGAGGACGCCGGCGCCCCGCTGACCGGCGGCGAGGCGGCCCACGGCCAGCTCGCCCGTGGCGCTCCAGACGGGGCTGAAGTCGTTAGCGTCAGTGGTGCCTATTGGGGCCAGGCGGCCGTTCGTCAGGTCGAGGAGGTGGGCGCGAGAGGAGACGCGCTCCGGCGCGAAGCTCATGGCCAGGTAGGCGAGGCGGTCGCCGGCCGGCGAGAGGGCCCAGTCGCGCGTCAGCCCGTCGGCCAGCCGGGCGACGTAGGCCTGGCCGCCGGAGGCCGGATCGACGACGAGGAGGTCCGAGCCGGCGGAGGACAGCTGGACGTAGTAGAGGCGGCCGTCCGGGGCAAAGCCAACGGGGAAGAGAGCCTCGGCCGCGGCGACGAGGAGGCGCTCGGCGCCGCTCGCGGCGTCGACGGCGAAGAGGGCGTAAGCGCCGCCGCTGCGCCGGAAGACGATCTGCTTGCCGTCCGGCGACCAGACGGGCCGGACGAGGAGGTCGATTCCCTGGGCCAGGCGGCGGGGCTGCGCGCCGGCCTTCAGCTCCGCCAGCCAGAGGTCGGCGGGCGTGTCGGCCGTCGGGGCGCGCGTCGCCGGCGGCAGCGCCGCGTAGGCGAAGCGGCCGCCCTCGGCCACCAGGCTGGGGACGACGCCGTACTCGCGCGCGTGCGGCGCGGCGAAGAGCTTCTCGCGTCGCGCCGGCTGCTGCGGGTCGGTGAGCCAGAGGGTGTCGGCGGTGCGGCCGAACTCGAAGTAGGCGAGGCGGGGGCCATCGACGCCGGCGCCCGCCGGCGCCGGCAGAGGCAGGACCTCCGCCAGCGACAGGGAGACGAGGCCGAGGAGGCCGATGCCGAGGACGGCGGCGGCCCAGAACGCCGGGTGGATGCCCTTGGGAAACGTCGTTCCTGCTTGCATCGTCCACCTTCGGCCAAGGCCCATGCCCGGTAGCCGTCCGGGCAGCGGGCCAACCCCCGCCTGCTGGCGCGCTCAGGCCTCAGGTTCCGACGTCTGTGGCACCTCCCATGCCCGCCTGACGTGACGCATGACGTACCACGCCAGGAGCGCTAAGAGGACGATCGCGATGGGGATGTCGGCAGGCCGCATCCAGGCACGAAGGTCCTCCCAGTTCTGACCCAAGACGTAGCCCCCGGCCGCCAAGCCGAGCGACCAGGGGAAGGAGCCGATGAAGGTGAAGGCGGTGAACTGGCCGACGGGCATGCGCGCCACGCCGGCCGGCACGCTGACGAAGGTGCGGACGATGGGCATCAGCCGGGCGAAGAAGACGGCCCAGCCGCCCCAGCGGTCGAAGAAGCGGTCCGCCAGGTTCAGGTCGTGATGGGAGATCAGGACGTAGCGGCCGTAGCGCTCGACCAGGGGCCGGCCGCCCCAGGCGCCGGCATAGTAGGCGACGAGCGAGCCCAGGGTGTTGCCGACGGCGCCGCAGAGCCCGGCAAAGACCACCCACTCGAAGCCGAGCTCTTTCTCCTTGACCAGCATCCAGCCGGCCAGGGGCATGATCAGCTCGCTTGGTAAAGGGATGGCGGCGCTCTCGATCGCCATGAGGACGACGACGCCGGGCCACTGAATGAGGTCGTAAACGCTGCGAATGAAGTCGAGCAGCGCGGTCTCGATGTCGTGGATCAGTCGTCGCCACTCCCGTCCCGCTGTCGGCCCCGCCTCCGACTGATAACCGCCATCGAGTCTAGCAGAGTCGGGCCTCGCAGTGTCAATGAAGCGCAGCGATAAGTAGTGGGTCAGTTCCCGTTCGTCCTGAGCCTGTCGAAGGACGATCTGCTCAACTGGGGAACGTGGTTCGACACGCTCACCACGAACGTACTATTGCGCTGCGTTCCCGAACTGACCCACTACCCAGAGATACAGAGTGCAGAGTTCATGAGACGCACGAGTACTCTGCGCGCTGCACTCTGCACTGCGTACGGCCTGGCGCCTCTATAATCGAATCCGGAGGCGACGTGACAGCTCAGACGGCCCTAGCGACGGACGCCCGGCGCGAGATTTACCTCGACCGGCGGGTATGCACGCTGACGCCGGACCGCATCGACGTTCACCCGGCGCGCAGCATCGTCTTCCTGCCGCTGCTGACGCTGCTCATCGGCCTCGCCGCCTTCCCGGTGATCTACTTCTGGGGCGGCTCGCTGTCCCTCGGGCTCCGGCTGCTGCTGACGCTGGGCGCCGTCGTGCTCGTGCCGCTCTCGGGCGTGGGCCTCGTTTACAGCATCGCCGGCGCCCACGTCGTCATCGATCGGGCGAAGCAGTCGGCCGTGCTGCAGCAGGGGTTCCTGGGCATGGGCGTCGGCACGCAGGAGCTTATCCCGTTCTGGAAGATCGACCGCATCCTGGTGCGGGAGCTGACGCCGCCGGGCGAGGACGTTGCGCAGTACGAAGTGTCGATAATCAAGGTGAGCGGCAAGCAGGTCTCGGTGGGCACGGTGACGGTCGTGCGCGCCGACGCGAAGGAAGGCCTGGCGCGGGCGCGCGAGCTGGCGTCGCTCATCGGGGAGATGGTGGAGAGCAAGGTGCAGGTGGCGCGGCCCTCTGGCCCCTCGACGAGGCTCGACGCCGGCAAGCCCCGTGCGCGGCCGATGCGAGGGCCGTCGCGGCCGCGTGACCGGCGGCGGGCCCGTCCGTGACCTGATGACCGACCTCGCGCCCCGCCTCTCGCTCGTGATCCCTGCCTTCAACGAAGAAAGGCGCATCGAGGCCTCCGTCAAGCAGGTCGGCGACCTCCTGAGCGGCCTCGGCTACGAGACCGAGGTCATCGTCGTGGACGACGGCAGCGCGGAGGCGGGCCGGCTGGCGGCGGAGCGCGCGGTCGAATCGCTGCCGGCGCCGGTCGGCCGGACGCTGCTGCGGCACACCCGCAACCGGGGCAAGGGCGCCGCCGTGCGCAGCGGCTGCCTGGCGGCGCGCGGCGCCTACGTCGCCTTCATCGACGCCGACCTGGCGACACCGCCGGCCGACCTGCAGGGACTCGTCGCCGCCCTGGACGCCGGCGCCGACGTGGCCGTGGGCGTGCGGACGCAGGCGGACGGCACCGATATGCGCGACCAGCGCGCCCTGGCGCGCAGGCTGGCGGGACGCCTCTTCGCGCTGCTGATGCGCCGGTTCCTCCTGCCGGACATCGGCGACAGCCAGTGCCCGTTGAAGGCGTTCCGCCGCGACGCGGCGCAGCGGCTGTTCCGCCTGCAGCGCGTCGAGACCTGGGCCTTCGATGCGGAGCTGCTCTACCTCGCCAGCCGCCTCGGCCTGAGCATCGCCAAGGTGCCGGTGCGCTGGCACGCCGTGCCAGGCTCGCACCTGCGGCTGAACCTGCGCAGCGCGCTGGAGGTCTGGAACCTGCTGCGCATCCGCTGGCATCACCGCGGCGTCTCGCCCGCCCGGCTGGCCGAAGTCGGCCACGGCGTCTAAGCGCCGCTCCTAGTCCTTTCCCGCCGCCGGTTGCTATAGTTATGCTTTCTCGGAGGGCCGGTAGTGATCTCGGTCGGCATCCTCAACGTCAGCGGCTACATCGGCGCGGAGACAGCGCGTCTGCTGCGCCGCCACCCGTTCGTCAAGGTCACGTCTGTGACCGGCCGCAGCGCCGCCGGCAAGCCGCTGGCAGAGACCTATCCCCACCTGGCCGCTCTCGAGTTGGGCGTGTCGGATGAGCTGGGCGACGTCGACGTCGTCATCTCGGCGCTGCCGCATGCCGCCAGCGCTACCGCCCTGCTGCCGCTCATCGACAAGGGCGTGCCGGTGGTCGACCACTCGGCCGACTTCCGTCTCAAGTCGGCGTCAGAGTTCGAGGCCTGGTACAAGACGGCGCATCCGCGGCCGCAGCTTCTGCAGGAGAGCATCTATGGCCTGACGGAGCTGCACCGGGACGAGATACCGGGCTCGAAGCTGGTGGCGGCGCCGGGCTGTTTTCCGACGGGCGCCGTCCTGGCGCTGGCGCCGGCCTGGCGCGAGGGCCTCATCGGCGCCGACATCATCGTCGACAGCAAGACGGGCGCATCGGGCGCCGGCCGCACGGCCGACGTGCGCTACGCCTTCAGCGAGCTGGACGCAAACGTCGTGCCATACGGCCTCGGCGGTCACCGCCACCTGCCGGAGTTTAATCAGGAGTTGAGCCGCCTCTGCGAGTCGCCGGCGCCGCGCATCACCTTCGTGCCGCACCTGGTGCCGATGACGCGGGGCATCCTGACGACCTGCTACGCGCCGCTGGCGCCGGGACGGGAGTCGACGACGGCCGAGCAGGCGCAGGAGCTGTACCGCGAGGCCTACGCCGGCGAGCCCTTCGTGCGCGTCGGCGCGGCGCCGCCGGAGACCAAGCACACGCTGGGCAGCAACCTCTGCCTCATCTACGTCACGGTCGATGCGCGCACGGCGCGCCTGGTCGTCGTCAGCGCGCTGGACAACCTGGTCAAGGGCGGCGCCGGCCAGGGCATCCAGGACATGAACCTCATGCTCGGCCTGCCGGAGACGGCCGGCCTGGACGACGTGGCGTTGTATCCTTAGGGGCCTGAAGGCTGACGCGGCGCTAGGCCAGGCTGAAGCCTGGCCTTCGAGATTTAGGAGGGAGCGATGAGCATCGAGACCATCGCCGGCGGGCACCTGACGACGCCGCGGGGCTTCCGCGCCGGCGCCGTCAGCGCCGCCATCAAGACGAAGGCGGGCGCCCTGGACCTCTGCCTGCTCGTCTCGGAGGGGCCGTGCGCCGTCGCAGGCATCTTCACGAAGAACGAGGTCAAGGGCGCGGC
>DATBWN010000193.1:0-2785 GCA_036514755.1 Dehalococcoidia bacterium
GATCCGAGTCCCGAAGTGGACTCGGCGACGACGATTACCTCTCGGTTGCTCGGGACCGGTGGCGTGGCCGTGGGCGGGACGCTGTGCACCTTCACGATCGTCAGCGCGCCCGGCTCGGACGCGACGCTCTCGTCCGGCGCGGCGGTGACCGACTCGCAGGGCTACGCCAGCGTGAGCTTGAACGCCGGCAGCACGCCCGGCTTCGTCACCGTCGGTGTTGCCTGCGGCGGGATGCAGACGACGCTGATCGTGGAGGTGCTGGGCGCCGCGTTGCCGCCGGCCGCGCCTATCGGGCCGCCGAGCACCGGCGACGGCGGCTTGCTCTGAGACGCGCTCGCCTCAGACGTAGCCCTCAGGGTCGATCCGCGCGTCGATGAGCCACGGCCGCCCGGACGCGAACGCTCGCTCGAGCGCCGCGTCCAGGGCCGGCTCGCCCTCGACGCGCGCCGCTTCGAAGCCGAAGCCGCGCGCCACCGCCGCGAAGTCCGTCTCCGCAAATGATGTGCCCAGGCGTCGGTAGCCGCGCCTGTCCTGCTGAATCTTGATCAGGTTCAGCGTCCGGTCGTTGAAGACGACGATGACCACGGCCAGCCCTTCCCGCACGGCCGTCTCCAGGTCGCCGGCTCGCATGAGGAAGCCGCCATCGCCCACCAGGCAGAGCACCGGCGTCGCCGGCTCGACCAGCTTCGCCGCCAGGGCGGCCGGGATGGCCACCGCCATGGAGCCGAGGCCGCTGGAGCTGAAGAAGCCGCGCGGCCGCCGCGCCTGCCAGAGGTCGCTGGTCAGCACCTTGTGTTGGCCGGCGTCCACCGTGACGATGCCTTCGTCCGGAAGGCGCTGGCGGGCGATGCGGATGACGGCGCCGGGCATCAGCCCCCCGCCGCGCCGGGGCCGCAGCTCCGTCTCCCGCGACCGCTTGTAAGCCTCGACGTCCTCCCGGTTCCAGCCCGCGTGCGTCGAGACGTGCTCCGTCAGCAGGCGCAGGCTGGCCTCGATGTCCGCGACGACCTCCAGCCGCGGCCGGTAGGGCGCTTCGGCGCCGCAGGGCACCTCGTCGATGGCGAGTACCGGCGCGTCGTAGAGCCAGACGCCGGGCGCGAAGATCTCCACCGGGTCGAAGCCGACGAGGACGAGCAGGTCGGCCGCGTCCAGCAGCGCTCGCTCCGACTCGACGCCGCGGAAGGTGCCGGCGGCGAGCGGGTGCTGCTCCGGCAGCGTCCCCTTGGCGGCCAACGAAGCGAGGACGGGCACGCCCAGCTTCTCCGCGAAGGCGGCGAAGGCGCGCTCCGCCGCCTCGCCGCGCCGGCTCACCTGCAGGCCGACGATGACGGCCGGCCGCCGCGCCCCTTCGATGGCACGCACGGCGGCTTCGACGCTAGCTTCGGACGGGCCCTTTAGCCCGCTGGCCGTGAGGCTCTCGAAGGGCGAGCGCTCGTCCTGAGCTTGTCGAAGGACGAGCGGGTCAGCCTCCGCGAGCATGAGGTCGTAGGGCAGGTCGACGTGGACGGGGCCGGGTCGGCCGGCCATCGTCAGCGCCAGGGCGCGCCGCATCGTTTCAACAGCGTCCTCCGCCGCGAGCGTGAAGCTGGCCTTTGTTATCGGCGCGTAGAGGGCGGGCTGGTCCAGGCGCTGGCGCGAGAGGCGGCGGTACTCCTCCTCGCCGTAGCGGTCCGTCAGCGCCAGCGCGGGAGCGCGCTCCAGGTGGAGGTGGGCGACGCCGTGCAGCGCGGCGGCGGCGCCCGGCCCAACGCCGGTGGAAACCACGCCCGGCCGGCCGCGCATGGCGCCGTAGACGCCGGCCATGACGGCGGCGCTCGACTCGTTGCTGGTGAGGACGTAGCGGATGCCGCGCTTGGCGGCCGCCTCGATGAGCTCGACGGAGCTGAGGCTGCCCGGCACGCCGAAGATGTACTCGATGCCGGCCTCGGCCAGCGTCGCCGCGACGACGTCGGCGTAGGTGGCCACGGCCTAGCGCTGGCGCAGGTAGAAGAGCACGGCGGCGATCGACTTCGCGTCCTCGATGGCGCCGGCGTCGATGCGCGCCAGCGACTCGTCGAGGCTCAGCGGCACGAGTTCCAGCTCCTCGTCCTCGTCGCCGTCGGCCTGCTCTGGCGTCAGCTCGGTGGCGAGGAAGGCGTGGATGTACTCGGTGCAGAAGCCGGGCGCCGTGAAGAAGCCGCCGAGGCGGCGCAGGGTGCCGGGCGCGAAGCCGGTCTCCTCCGCCAGCTCGCGGCGGGCGCAGGCCTCCGGCTCCTCGCCGGCCTCCAGGGTGCCGGCCGGCAGCTCCAGCAGGTCGCGGCCGGCGGCGTAGCGGTGCTGCCTAACCCAGAGCAGAAGCCCGTCCGCGTCCACCGGCACGACGACCACGGCGCCGGGGTGGTCGACCACCTCCCTGCGCACGTTGCGCCCGGAGGCGATCTCGATCTCGTCGACGCGCAGGCCGATGACGCGGCCCCTGTAGACGGGCTGCGTGCCGATGAGGACGGGGAACTGCCGGTGGGGATGGGTCAAGACCTCACCCCCTCTATGCCCCTCTCCGTCGACGGAGAGGGGGAAGCGGCAGCAGGTGGAGAGGTGAGGTCGAGCACGAGGGCGATCTCGTTGCAGCTGGGGAACTTCGGGCAGCGGTAGCACTCGTTCCAGACCTTGCGGGGCAGCGTCATGACGTCCGCCTGGACAAAGCCGAGGCGCTCGAAGAAGGCGGGCCGGTAGGTGAGGGCGAAGACGCGCTCCAGGCCCAGCCGGCGCGCCTCGGCCACGGTGGCGTTGACCAGGAGCGAGCCGA
>DATBWN010000194.1:0-3523 GCA_036514755.1 Dehalococcoidia bacterium
GTCCTCGACACCTGGCTCAACAGCCCGGCGCACGCCGCCATCATCCTCGACCCCACGGCCGTCGAGGTTGGCATCGGCTATCACTACTCCGGCAACGCCTACTACGGGCACTACTGGGTCCTGGAAGTAGGCAGTCCGTAGCCCCACTCCGCCTCACCTCCCGGCATAGAGGCATAGGGCATAGGACATAGACTCCACTGGGATGTGCGGCAGCATGCCGGCATGCCCCTATCCCGAAACGCCCCTTCGGCCACGACGCGGCCTTGGCAAACGAAGGGGCCGCCCGTGATGGACGGCCCTCAGTCTAGAGTGGCGCGCTGAGTGGGACTCGAACCCACGGCCTCAGCCTCCGCAGGGCTGCGCTCTATCCGCTGAGCTACCAGCGCCGGTCGTCTGGTGCCGAAGGTGGGACTTGAACCCACACGAGCGTAAGCTCACTACGCCCTGAACGTAGCGCGTCTGCCATTCCGCCACTTCGGCGCGCCAGGCTAGTGTAGCATGCGTCGCCGCCAAACCGCAGACCGAGGGATTCAGCGTCCGCCGCGATTGTCGGCCGCCGAAGGCTGATCTATCCTGCCCTGGACTCGCGCACGCAAAGGGAGGAGACCCCATGGCCATCGTCGCCCTCGACAGCCGTCTCGCCGGCCTCGTCGACCTCAACGCCGAGGTCGAGAAGATCGCCACGGGCTTCGTGTTCACGGAAGGGCCCGTCTGGCACGCCCGAGAGCGCCACCTGACCTTCAGCGACGTCTTCGGCGGCGTCATGTATCGCTGGACGGAGTCGGGCGGCGCCGCTGTCTTCCGTAAGCCCAGCGACGGCGCCAACGGCAACACATACGACCGCCAGGGCCGCCTGGTCACCTGCCAGCACGACCACCGCGTCACCCGCACCAACCCGGACGGCAGCGCCGAAGAGCTGGCAACCCACTACCAGGGCAAGCACCTCAACGCGCCGAACGACATCGTCTGCACCGCCAGCGGCGACCTCATCTTCACGGACCCCTTCTTCGCCCTGCCCGGGCCCGACAGCTCGGTGCCGACGCGCGAGCTCGACTTTCAGGGCGTCTACCGAGTTTCTGCGCGCGACAGCTCCCTCACGCTCCTCAACCGGGAGCTCGAGGCGCCGAACGGCGTCGTCATCGACGAGCGGCGCTCGCGACTTTACGTGGACGACACGCGCCAGAGCAACGTCCACGCCTGGGACATCGCCGCCGACGGCAGCCTGACGAACCACCGTATCTTCTGTGAGGTGAAGCACGGCGATGCCCGAGGCTCACCCGACGGCATGAAGCTGGACTCGCAGGGCAACCTCTACGTCGCGGCCAACTCGCCTGAGGGCGTCTGGGTCTTCGCGTCCGACGGCGCGCTCCTGGGCTTCATCGGCGTCGGCGAGGAAAAGCATCCCTTCCGGGACGGCCTCGGCGGGCCCGCTAACCTCGCCTGGGGCGGCGACGATTGGCGCACGCTGTACGTGACCGCCGTCAGCTCCGTCTACCGGCTGCGAATGAAGGTCGCCGGCCAGCCTGTCTACGTGCCTTAGCGGGCGCCCCGGCAGTTGGTCAGTCCCATCGTGCCCACTCGTTCGTGGTGAGCCTGTCGAACCACGATCCCTGGTCGAGCGGATCGTCCTTCGACAAGCTCAGGCCGAACGGGCCAGAATGACCCATCACCGTCGTCCCGCACCGCATTGACCGTAGTTACGCTCGCGACTAAAGTTGTGACCAAAATCGCAACCGGCGGGGTGCGCCTTGCCCATCGAGATACCCGCCGTCGTCATCGACCGGCTGCCGACCTACGCCCGCGCTCTTAACCTGCTCGAGGCGCGCGGGCGAGACGTGGTCAGCTCCCAGGAGCTGGGCCAGCTCCTGGGGGTGACGCCGGCGCAAATCCGCAAGGACCTCAGCTACTTCGGCCGGTTCGGTAAGCAGGGCCGCGGCTACAACGTCCGCCATCTGGCGCAGGAGCTGCGCCAGATCCTCGGCCTCGACCGCCAGTGGTCGATGATCCTCATCGGCGTCGGCCACCTGGGCCAGGCGATCCTCGCCTACGACGGCTTCCGGCCCCAGGGCTTCATCATCGTCGACGCCTTCGACGTCGACCCGGCGAAGGTCGGCCAGCAGATCGGTGGCCTCACCGTGCGTGACCTCTCGGAGCTGTCGGAGTACCTAGAGAAACGCCGCGTCGATATCGGCATCGTCGCCGTGCCCGCCGCGGCCGCGGGGCACATCATCGCCCAGCTCGTCGCCGGCGGCGTGCGCTCCATCCTCAACTACGCGCCGACGACGGTGCCAGTGCCCGAGGGCCTCCAGATCAAGCACATAGACCCCGTCCTCGCCCTACAGAGCATGACCTTCTACCTCAAGGGCGAGTAGGGGGTCAGGCGTCAGGGGTCAGGGGTCAGGGGTGGAATCCCGACCCCTAGCCCCTAACCCCCAACCCCTTCTACGGCTGGCCGGCGACGAGCAGCTCCTCTTCCGTCGGCAGCGAGCGCTTGATCACGTCAAGCGAGTCCAGCGCCGCGCCGGCGCCGATGGCGACGCAGTCGAGCGGGTTGTCCGCCACCTGGCAGGGCACGTTCGTCTGCTCCGATATGAGCACGTCCAGCCCGCGCAGCAGCGCGCCGCCACCCGTGAGGATGATCCCCCGGTCGACGACGTCCGAGGCCATCTCCGGCGGCGTCTTCTCCAGCACCGCCTTCGCCGCCTGGACGATGGTGCCCAGGCAGTCCTGCAGCGCCTGCGTCACCTCGTTCGTCGTCATCGTGATCGACTTTGGCAGGCCGCTGATCTGGTCGCGGCCACGCACCTCCATCGCCAGCTCGCTCTCTACCGGGATGGCGCTGCCGATGGCCATCTTGATCGCCTCCGCCGTCCGCTCGCCGATCGCCAGGTTGTGGCGACGCTTGACGTAGGTGGCGATCGCCTCGTCCATGGCGTCGCCGGCGACGCGCACCGACTCCATGACGACGATGCCGTACATCGAGATCACAGCCGCCTCGGAGCGGCCGCCGCCGATGTCGATGATCATGTTGCCGCTGGCCGTGCCCACCGGGATGTGGGCGCCGATGGCCGCCGCCAGGGGCTCCGGGATAAGGTGCGCCGGCCGGCGCGCTCCCGCCTGCTCCGCCGCGTCGCGCACCGCGCGCTGCTCCACGCTCGTCACGCCCGCAGGGATGCAGATCATCACCTCCGGCCGGATAAGGTTGAAGCGGCCGACGACCTTGCCGATGAAGTGGCGCAGCATCGCCTCCGTGATCAGGTAGTCGGCGATGACGCCGTGCTTCATCGGCCGGATGACGCTGATGAAGCCCGGTGTGCGGCCGATCATGTCGCGCGCCTGCGCGCCGACGGCCACGACGGTGTTGTCGCGCGTCGCCAGCGCTACCACCGCCGGCTCCTTGATGACGATGCCCTCGCCCTTGACGTAGACGAGGACGTTCGCCGTACCGAGGTCGATTCCGATCCGTTTCGCAAGCATGCCGTTAGTGTACGGTATGGCAGTGAACGGCGCTGAAGGTTTGGGC
>DATBWN010000195.1:0-2251 GCA_036514755.1 Dehalococcoidia bacterium
GAGTCGAGCGCGTCCTCCCAGTCGTCGCCGAAGAAGCCCTGTATCCTCCCCGCCATGGCGTCAGTTATGGCAGGCGTTGCTCGCGCTGTCAACGGCCTGTCACGTAGCACGCGGGAGAGACGGGTTCATGTTGTCATTCCGAGCGAAGCGAGGAATGTAGCCCTGCTGATGGCGACTTCTGTCTGGCATAGACCCTTCGCTGCGCTCAGGGTGACAGTGTTAGATGCCTCGCGGCGTCGTCTGCCAGCGATTACAATTAGAGGTTAGATATGGCGACTCAGAAGGCTGACTACTACGACATCCTCGGCGTGGCGCGCAACGCCTCGGCGGACGAGGTCAAGCGCGCCTTTCGCCGCCTGGCGATGCAGTACCACCCGGACCGCAACCCGGAGCCGGGGGCGGAAACCCGCTTCAAGGAGATCAACGAGGCCTACGAAGTGCTCTCCGATCCGGAGAAGCGCGCCAGCTACGACCGCTTCGGCCACGCCGGCCTGGACGGCGTCTTCGGCAGCCGCGGCTTCGAGGGCTTCGGGCCCTTCGGCGGCTTCGGCGACATCTTCGACGCCTTCTTCGGCGCCGCTAGCCAGACGCGGCGTCGCGCCCCCTCGCGCGGCGCCGACCTCCAGGTACAGATCGAGCTGACCTTCGAGGAAGCGGCCTTCGGCGCCGAGAGGTCCATCGTCGTCAACCGCACGGAGCTGTGCTCGAAGTGCAGCGGCCTGCGTGCCGAGCCGGGCACGGAGCCGCAACGCTGCCCGACTTGCGACGGCGCCGGCGAGGTACGTCGCGTCCAGCGCAGCGTCTTCGGCCAGTTCATCAACGTCGCCGCCTGCGACCGCTGTCGCGGCGAGGGCTGGGTCATCCCCACGCCCTGCACGCACTGTCGCGGCACCGGGCGCGAGCGCGTCACGCGCACCCTTCAGGTGAAGATCCCCGCCGGCGTCGACAACGGCTCCCAGATTCGCCTCGCCGGCGAAGGCGAGCTGGGCGCCTACGGTGGCCCGCGCGGCAACTGCTACGTCGTTCTAAGGGTCGCGCCGCACCCCTTCTTCGAGCGCGACGAGGACGATCTCCACGTCCAGCTGAACATCAGCTTCGTCCAGGCGGCCCTCGGCGACGAGCTGGAGGTGCCGACGCTGGACGGCGCGCACAAGCTGAAGGTCGCGCCCGGCACGGAGAGCGGCGATGTCATCACGCTGCGTGGCAAGGGTGTGCCTCACCTGCGCGGCGGCGGTCGCGGCGACCTCCTCGTGCACGCCCAGGTGACGACGCCGAAGCATCTGAGCGCCGAGCAGAAACGCCTCCTGCGCGAGCTCGAGAAGACCCTGGGCGAGAGCGACGCCAACGGCGCCAAGAACCTCTTCGAGAAGGTCAAGGACGCCTTCGGGTAGGAACAGGGAACATGGTGCCGAGTGTCATTCTGAGCGAAGCGAAGAATCTAGCCCTCAAGCGAGACGCCTCTCCCTTGGGCTAGACCCTTCGCTGCGCTCAGGGTGACAAGCTGGCCTATTGTCACTTGTTACCTGTTACCTGTTACCTGTTACCTGTTACTTGTTACTCTCACGTCTGTGACTGACGCCCTGTGGACAGAGCTCTCCCTGCTCGTGCGGCCGGAGGCCGTCGAAGCCGTCGCGGAGCTGCTGCAGGAGCTGACAGGCAACGGCGTCAGCATCGAGCCGGCCATTCAGGCTCTCGGCCCGGACGAGGGCTACGTCCTGGACGAGTCAGCGACGCAGACGCTGCACGCCTACGTCTACGGACCCGTCGCTGCGACGCGCCGTCGCGCCGTCCGCGCCCAGCTTAGACGGGCCGGCCTTGTGGGCGCCGTCGAAGGCAGCCTGCGCTGGCGCACGCTGCGCGACGAGGACTGGGCGGAAGCCTGGAAGGCGCACTACGACATCGAGCGCGTGGGGCGGATCGTGGTGCGGCCGGCGTGGCGCGAGTACGCGGCGCGGCCGGGCGAGGTCGTCGTCAGCCTCGACCCTGGCATGGCGTTCGGCACCGGCCAGCACGCGACGACGCGCATGTGCCTGGCGGCGTTGCAGGAACAGCGAACAAGGAACAAGGAACAGGGAGAGAGCGTGCTGGACCTGGGGTGCGGGTCGGGCATCCTGGCGATCGCGGCCGTCGCTCTTGGTGCGGGCCGGGTCGTTGCCGTCGACACAGAGGAGCAGGCGGTGGCGGCGACGCGGTCGAACGCGGCGCTGAACGGCGTCGCAGGACGAATCGAGGTGCGCCAGGGCTCCATCGA
>DATBWN010000196.1:0-4506 GCA_036514755.1 Dehalococcoidia bacterium
TGGTTCAGGTACTGAGCGTCAGCGTGGCAGCCGCCTCGATGCTTGCTACACTCGGCGCGCTCTTGCAAGTGACGTAGGAGGAATCAGTGACATCTCAGCCGCAGCAGCCCAGCGGTCCGCCCATTCCGCCGCTGGCACAGATGATCTACGGGCTCTTTCGGGCACAGGCGGTCTGCGTCGCGGCCCGGCTAGCGATAGCTGACTTGCTCGCAGACGGGCCGAAGCCTGCCGACGCTCTGGCGCGGTCGGCGGGCGCCGACCCTGCGGCGTTAAGCCGCCTCCTCCGTTTCCTCTCCAGCGAGGGTGTCTTCTGCCAAAACGCCGATGGGCGATGGGAGCTCAACGAGGCCGCTCAGACGCTCCGCAGTGGCGTCCCTGGCTCTGTGCGTCCCATGGCCCTCTTCTACGGCTCCTCGGCGATCTGGAGCGCTTGGGGCAATCTGCTCGCGAGCGTCGCCAATGCGACGACGGGTTTCGAAGCGGCACACGGCCTGCCGCTATTCCCCTACCTGGAAGACCATCCGGATGACGCTGCTATCTTCAACGACTTCATGACCTCCATGGTGTCGCGGCGCACGCCGGCAAGCGGATACGACTACACGGGTACGCGCACCGTCGTCGATATCGGCGGCGGGCACGGTGCGACGATCATCGACGTCCTGCAGACTCATCCAGGGTTGCGAGG
This sequence comes from Dehalococcoidia bacterium, assembly GCA_036514755.1. Classification (GTDB taxonomy): domain Bacteria; phylum Chloroflexota; class Dehalococcoidia; order DSTF01; family WHTK01; genus WHTK01. The sequence continues at coordinate 686 of DATBWN010000196.1, forward strand.
AGTGCTCTTTGACCTGCCGGAAGTCGTGACTGGAGCCGCGCCCGCGATCAACGCGGCCGGCCAGAAGGATAGATGCGAGCTGGTTGGTGGCTCTTTCTTCGACGCGGTGCCGTCCGGCGGCGACGCCTACATCCTCTCCAACATCCTCCACGATTGGAACGACGCGGATTGCGTGCGCATCCTTCGATCCTGTCGGGAGGCGATGCGTCTTGGCTCCAAGCTGGTCATCGTCGAACTGATCGTACCCAGCGAGCCGAATGGGCCGTCGTTCGCCAAGTTCGTCGATTTGCAGATGATGGCCGTCACCGGTGGAGTCCAGCGCACGCTTGAGGAGTTTCAACGCTTGCTTGACGCGACCGGGTTCGGGCAGGCCCGAGTCCTGCCGCCAGGCCTCATCGAAGCTGTGGCTGTTTAGGACCGGAAGAAGCACCTACCGTCCGGGCCGCGTTCGCCGAGCGGTGCCTCGCAGGCCCAGGACGGGTCCTGCAGCTGCTGCGGCGTGTAGACGCGCTTGCAGTAGCCGCACTCCAGCCGCCGGTGCGCGACCGGCCCGGTGAACGGCGGGAACAGCGACTCCAGCTCCAGGCGGATGGGGTCGTCCGGCGGGAAGAACTGACTGAAGTCGCCCGAGGGCTCCGTGCGCGGCAGCATGCCCCGCTCGCTCGTCTTGATCTTCTCCTGCAGCATCATCAGGCCGGTCAGCAGCGACTCCGGCCGCGGCGGGCAGCCGGGGACGTAGACGTCCACCGGGACGATGAGGTTAACGCCGGGCAGCGTGCTGTAGCCGAAGGCGAAGGGCCCGCCCATCGTCGCGCAGCCGCCGAAGGCGATGACCCACTTCGGCTCCGGCATCTGGAGGTAGATGCGGCGCACGGACGGCGCCATCTTCCAGGTCACGGTGCCGGCGACGATCATCAGGTCGGCCTGGCGGGGCGAGGCGCGGAAGACCTCGGCGCCGAAGCGGGCGATGTCGAAGCGCGGCATCGCCGTCGCGATCATCTCGATGGCGCAGCAGGCGAGCCCGAAGGCCACCGGCCAGAGCGACGAGGCGCGCGCCCAGTTGAGCAGGTCGTTCACCTTGCCGAACATGAGGTTCTGCTCGAGGTCCTGCTCGACGGAGGTCGAGATGGGGGTCAGGGGGATGGCGTCGTTGGGCTGGACCATGGCAGGTCGATCTTATGACGCGTCGGCGGTTGAGACAACGCGCCCTCGGCCACGTCGCTCCCCGACTGCGTCGGGGGCTCGCGGCAGCTCATTCGGTCCCGAAGGCCCGACTTCAGTCGGGCTGGTCGTGGCCAGGCTGAAGCCTGGCCTTCGGCGGTTTACCTGCGCGCCGGCGCCAGGGCGCGAAGCTTCTCGACGATGGCTGGCAGCTTCTCGAGCAAGTAGTCGATCTCGGTGCGGGTGTTGTCCTTGCCGAGCGTGATCCGCAGGCTACCGCGCGCCACGTCTACCGGCACGCTCATCGCAATGAGGACGTGCGAGGGCTCCAGCGATCCCGTCGTGCAGGCGGAGCCGCTGCTCGCGGCGATGCCGTTGAGGTCGAGCTGAATAAGCACGGCCTCCCCCTCCAGCCCCTCGATGCAGCAGCTGAAGCTGTTGGGCAGCCGCCGCGTCAGGTCTGTGGCTCCCGTGAGGCGCACGCCCGCTAGCCGCTGCGGCAGATGGCGCCACAGGTAGTCGCGCAGGTGATGCAGGTGGTCGCTGCGCGCCTCCTGCTCCTCAACCGCCAGCGACAGCGCCGTCGCCAGGCCGAGGGCGCCGGCGACATCCTCCGTGCCGGCGCGGCGGTTGCGTTCCTGCGAGCCGCCGAGGACCTGGCCGACGAAAGGCGTGCGCGGCCGGATGTAGAGCGCGCCGACGCCCTTCGGCCCGTAGATCTTGTGCGCCGCGAGCGAGAGCATGTCGACGCCCAGGCGGTCGACGTCGAGGTCGAGGGCGCCGACGGCCTGCACGGCGTCCGTGTGGAAGACGATGTGGCGGTCGAACTCCTTGACCACCCGCACGAGATCGGCGATGGGCTCGACGGTGCCGACCTCGTTGTTCGCGTACATGATCGAGACAACGGTGGTGTCGGGCCGCAGGGCGCGGCGCAGCGCCTGCGGGTCGACGAAGCCCTCGCCGTCGACGGGCAAGTAGGTGGCGGAGAAGCCCTCGCGCTCCAGCTGCTCCACCGTGTGCAGGACGGCGTGGTGCTCGATGGCGCTGGTGACGACGTGGCGGCCGCGCCGCAGCGAGGCGAAGGCGGCGCCGCGGATGGCCGCGTTGTCGCTCTCGCTGCCGCCGCTGGTGAAGACGATGTCATTCGGCCGCGCGCCGAGGCACTCGGCGACCGTGCGCCGGGCCGCCTCCAGCGCCTTGCGCGCCTCGCGACCCTCCAGGTAGATGCTGGACGGGTTGCCCCAGACGTCGCGCAGGTAGGGGAGCATCGCGTCCAGGACGCGCGCATCCAGGGCCGTCGTCGCCGCGTGGTCCAGGTAGACCCGCTGCCCTTCCACCATGCTTCGAGGGTAGGCTGGCGTCCGAAAGGCGTCAACCAGCGCGGCCACCATGTCATTCCGAGCCCTTCGCGGAGTTCACCCTGAGCGAAGCCGGCTCCGCGAGGCATCTAGCCTTCGCAGACGGAGGCAGCGTCCTGCCCGCGGGCGAGATTCCCTTCGGCAGGCGAGATTCCCTTCGGCAGGCTCAGGACATGCTTCGCTTGCGCTCAGAATGACAAACCGACGTGTGCTCTGCTACCCTTGTTGAGTGGAAAGCACGCGGACGAAGGTCGTCGAGATCCTCCGCCGCGGCGAGTCGACCATCGACGAGCTGACGCAGGTCCTCGACCTGGCGCCGGCCACCGTGCGCCGCCACCTCGACATCCTCCAGCGCGACGGCTTCGTCGGCGTCCGGCCTGTGCGCCGCGAGACCGGCCGGCCCCACTACGTTTTCTCCCTCACCGACCTGGCGGAAGACCTCCTGCCGCACCACTACATGCGCCTCACCAGCCGCCTCATCGAGGCGATGGCCTCCCTCGAGCCCGGCGACACGGCCGGTCGCAGCGGCCGGGAGGTGGCCGCCCTCCTCTTCGAGCGGCTGGCGGAGGGCCTGGCGCGGACCTACGGGTCGCGCGTCAGCGGCGTCAGCCTGGCGGAACGCCTCGACCAGGCTGTGGCCGCTCTCGCGGAAGAAGGGCTGACGTTCGAGGTCGTGCCGAAGGACGAGGGCGCCTATCTCCTCCTCGGCAGCGAGTGCCCCTGCCGGCTCGTGACCGACGTCCCGGCCGGGCTCTGCCGCCACGACGAAAGCCTCCTCAGCCGCCTCCTCGACGCCGACGTTCGGCCGGCGCCGGACCTCGCCGAAGGCTGCGCCTACCTCGTGCGGCGGCGCGGCGGCGGTTGACGGCTCGGCGGGTCGCGCTATACTAAGTAAAGCCCTCTAGGGCCCGACCAAAGGAGCAGAGCATGGTCACAGGCAGCTCGTTTATCACCGTCACCGACCGCGCCGCCGAGAAGGCCCGCGGCATACTCGCCGACCGCGGCATCGAGAACGGCGCCCTGCGCGTATTCGTCGTCAGCGGCGGCTGCTCCGGCTACTCGTACGGCATGGCGATCGCCCGCAACCGCGAGGAGGACGACATCGCCATCGAGGCCGCAGGCGTCACCCTCCTCGTCGACCCCGAAAGCGCCCCGCTGCTGGACGGCGCCGAGGTCGACTACGTGGAAGACCTGATGAAGAGCGGCTTCACGATCTTCAACCCGAACGCGGTCAAGAGCTGCGCCTGCGGCTCCAGCTTCCAGACCGCGGACGGCTCCGGCCAGGCGAAGTCCTGCTGCTAG
>DATBWN010000197.1:0-9214 GCA_036514755.1 Dehalococcoidia bacterium
GTGAGGACGCGCATCTCCTGGCTGGTGGGGCGCATCTCGTCGCTCTTCCAGCGGCGGATGCCGGCGCGGTCGGAGTCGGCGAGGGAGACCTCGTCCAGGAGGCGGGTGACGACGTGGGAGAGGAGGTTCCAGGCTTCTTCGGTGTCGAACTCGACCTTCACGCTTACACCTCCTCCTTGGAGGAGACGTACCAGCCCTTGCGGCGGATGAGGCGCGTGGTGCGCTCGTCCAGGACGGAGCCGAGGGCCTCGTTCATGGTGACGGTGAGTTCGGACATCTCGCCGGTGCCGTCGGCGCGCTCGGAGCGCCAGCGGCGGATGGCGTTCTTGGCTTCGTCTGAGAGGTCTGCCTGGTCGAGGACCTGGGAGACGCAGAGCATCATGATCGACCAGGCTTCGTCGGTTTCGAGAATGACTTGCATAGGCTGCCCTCCTGCCCTGTGGGTCAATGATAGGGCAAACGGGCAAACGGGCAAGGGCGGGCAGGGCAGACAGGCAGGGCGGCTGTCAGTTTTCAGTTTTCAGTTGTCAGTACGGGCCCTAGGAACTGATGACTGATGACTGATCACTGCCCTTCGAAGCGGGGCGGGCGCCTCTCCTCGAAGGCCTGAACACCCTCGGCGCGGTCGGCGGTGGTCTGGAGGATGACGGAGAGGTCGAGCTCGAAGCGCAGGCCCTGGTCGAGGGTCATCTCGAGGCCGCGGTGGACGGCCTCCTTGGCGTAGCGCAGGGCGATGGGGCCGCGCGAGGCGATGCGCTCGGCGAGGGCCTGCGTCTGGGCGGCGAGCTGGTCTCGCGGGAAGACTCGGCTGACGAGGCCGGCGCGAAGGGCCGCTTCGGCGTCCAGCGTCTCGCCGAGGAGGAGGACGGCGGCGGCGGGCCCGCGGCCGACGACGCGGGGCAGGCGCTGGCTGCCGCCGGCGAGGGGCAGGTGGCCGTAGCCGACCTCCGGCAGCGAGAAGACGGCGTCGTCGGCGCAGAGCCGGATGTCGGCAGCGAGGGCGAGCTCCAGGCCGGCGCTCCGCGCCTGACCCTGGACGGCGGCGAGCACGGGGCAGGGCAGATCGGCGAGACAGCCGAAGGGGTCGACGAGAGCGTCGTCAGGCGGCGCCTGGAGGAGGCGGGAGCGCGTCGATTCCTCCCAGCCGCGGCAGAAGTCGGCGCCCTCGGCTTCGAGGAGGGCGAGGACGACGCCTTCGGCCTCGGCGATGGCGGCTGTCGCCTCGGCCAGCTCGCGCAGGAGGCGGTCGTCGACGCGGTTGGCGGCGTCAGGCCGGGCGAGGACGATGCGGGCGATAGGCCCGGCGAGCTGGAGGCGGAGGGCCTGGTAGGTCATGACGATGGCATCTTACTCGATGAGGCCGTTGCTGGCGTGAGGCCTGCGGGTCTAAGGACCTGCTGTGGTCGGTAGTGGGTCACTCTGAACGGCTGGTGCCAGCCACACGTTCGTGGTGAGCCTGTCGAACCACGCTTCCTCGTCGAGCGGAGCGTCCTTCGACAAGCTCAGGACGAACGGCGCTCAAACTGACCCCGCTGCCCAGTGGTCGGCGTGGGTTGACTGGAGTCTGCGCCGTAGGCTACGTTGGTGTTCGATGTCCGACCGACCGCGCCGGCGGGCGCCGTCCGCCGCTGCGCCACGAGCCTCCAGGCCCAGGTTCCGCAACCAGCTCCTGTTCGTCTTCGGGATCCTCGTCCTGGCGGCGGGGGCCTTCTATACGGCCCTCGTCGTCGCGACGCAGATCGACCAGATCTTCTTCCCGGACAGCGAGATCAACCTCGGCGGGCTGGGCAAGCTGCCGGGCATCGACAGCGGCAACGACGACGCGGACATCGGCAAGAGGCGGATCAACGTCCTCTTCATGGGCATGGACCGGCGGTCGCGCGAGGGCAACGCACCGACGCGCACGGACACCATGTTCGTCGTCACCGTCGACCCGGCGACGCACACGGCGCGCGGCCTGGCGATGCCGCGCGACCTTTGGGTAGACATCCCGACGAAGTCCGGCAACAGCACCTTCAAGGAGCGGATCAACGCTGCCTACGTCATCGGCGAGCTGCAGGGCTACTCCGGCGGCGGCCCGGGCCTGGCGAAACAGACGGTGGAGAAGCTGCTGGGGATCAAGATCGACTACTACGTGAACATCGACCTCGAGGGCTTCAAGACGGTGATCAAGGCCCTTGGCGGCATCGACGTCGACGTGCCGGAGAACCTCGCCGTAAACGACCGCACCTACTCGGACACGGAGCTGCCGGGCGACTACTACCCCTGCGTCGTGAAGGCGGGCCTGCAGCACCTGGACGAGAAGCAGGCGCTCTGCTTCGCGCGGGTGCGTAACGGCTCCAGCGACCTGGACCGCATCCTGCGCCAGCAGCTGATTATCTACGCGGTGATGGACAGGGTGACGAGCCTGCGCATCCTGGCCGACCCGCAGAACGCCGTCAACCTCTGGAAGCAGTACAAGAACGCGATCAGCACGGACGTTACCGACCTGCAGATACTGGGCTTCGCGAAGCTGGCGGCGAGCATCGACCCGAACCAGGTCTCCTTCGGCTCGCTCGCCGCGGCGGTGACGCCGTGGACGACGCCGGACCTCGCCTCCGTCCTCCAACCTTCGAAGGAAGGAATTAAGCAGCTGGTGGAGGCCTTCCTGGCCGACGACCGGCTGCTGCAGGAGAACGCCTCGGTCGAAGTGCAGAACGGCACGGGGCTGGCCGGTCAGGCGACGAAGGCGATCGATTTCCTGTCCAGCCTAGGCATCCCCAACGGCTTGCTGGTGGCGGTGAACGCCGCCGAGGAGCAGTCGCAGACGCAGATCATCGACTACTCGGGCAAGACGTACACGGCGCGCCGGCTGGCCGCCTGGCTGAACCTGCCGGAGGAGCGCATCCGGCGGGCGACGCCGGCGGACCAGGCGCTGCGCAGCTCGCAGTCAGACATCGTCATCATCCTCGGCGCGGACGCGAAGCTGGAGAGCGCTGTCGCGCCCTGATTCGGGCTTCGCATCCCTCTCGGTCTGCTCCGCCCTCAGATAAGGAAGGTTGTTGCTGAGGGGACACCCCTCAGACTCCCCGTCAGGGGGACGGCGCCCCCTGTATCCCCGCGGCGCGAGCCCTACGCAGATAAGCGTGAGCCATCTGGCCGCCGAAACCGGGCGAGCAGACGGAGGACGAAGCTAGGAGCCGTGCCTACAGGGCAACGGCCGGGAAGACGACCTCTGTCTTAAGGCCTTCGTGCTCCAGGCGCGACTCGTAGGCCTTGGGCGCGTCCTCGATGCTGAAGGTGTGGCTGACGACCTGGCGCAGGTCGTCGAGGTGGGGGAGCATGGCCAGGGCGCGGCCGTACTGGGGCGTCGTCGCGTTCTGGGTGCCGGTGAGGACGAGCTCGTTGTAGTGGATGACGTTGGGGTCGAGGTTGAGGACGCTGTTGGGCGGGAAGCCGCCGAAGAGGCTGATGACGCCCTGGCGCCGGACGGCCCCGAAGGCGCTGGCGGCGGCAGGCACCTGGCCGACTGTGACGGCGACGGCGTCGGCGCCGCGGCCTTCGGTCAGCTCCTTGACGCTCTCGCCGACGTCCTGGACCAGCGGGTCGATGGTGGCGACGGCGCCCAGCCGGCGCGCCCAGCCGGCGCGCTCTTCGTCCGGCTCGCTGGCGATGACGGTCGCGCCGAGGTGGCGGGCGAGGACGAGGTGCAGCAGACCCATGGGGCCGGCGCCGATGAGGAGCATCGTCGTGCCGGCGGCGACGCCGAGCACCTCGATTGAGTTGAGGACACAGGCGGTGGGCTCGAGGAGCGAGGCCTGGGGCAGCGAGAGGCCCTTCGGCAGGGCGAAGACGTGGCCGAGGCGGATGATCTGCTCCGGGACGAGGACGTACTCGGCGAGGCCGCCGTTCTCGTCGTAGCCCAGTGTGACGCGCTTGGGGCAGCGGTTGCGCTTGCCGGCGCGGCAGAACTCGCACTCGCCGCAGGCGACGATGGGGCAGAGGGCGACGCCCTGACCGACCTCGAAGCCCGAGACGCCGCGACCCAGCTCAGCGACGACGCCGGCCATCTCGTGCCCGGGGATGACGCCGGGCTTGGCGTACTTCTCGCCCTTGTAGACGCGGACGTCGGAGTGGCAGAGGCCGGCGGCGCCGACGCGGATGAGCATCTCGCCCCGTCCCGGCGAGGGGGTCGGCACGTCCAGGACGGCGACGTCGCCTGGGGCGCGGAAGACGCAGGCCTTCACAGCTCCACCGCCGCCGCGCCCCGCCGCGGGCAGACTGGCAGACTGGCAGACGGGCAAAGAGACACGCTAGGTGGTCTTGCGGGCCCGGGAGCGCGGCGCCGGCTTCGACTCCTCGGCCTTGGGCTCGGCGCGGGAGCGGGCCGGGCGCTTGGCGGCAGGCTTCTCCTCGGCCGGCGCGGCCGCGGCACGACCGGTCGCTCGACGACGCGCGGCCTTAGGCGTGGCCTCGGGCTTGCCTGCCGGCGCAGACGGCGCGGCGGCGGCTGTCGCCGCGGCGGCGACGGCGCCGGCGACGGCGAGGTTGAAGCGCTTGAGGAGGCGCGCCTTGCCGCGGGCGGCGGCGTTGGCGTGGATAACGCCCTTCTGGGCGGTACGGTCGAGGGCGCTGACCGCGGCGCGCACGGCCTCCTCCGCGCCGGACGGGTCGGCGTTGATAGCGGAGAGCGCCCTGATAAGGAGCGTGCGGGTGCGGCTCTTCACGGATCGGTTGCGGGCACGGCGTTCCAGGGACTGGCGCCAGCGCTTCAGGGCGGACTTGCTGTGGGCCAAGGCGAACTCCTCGCGGGTGCGGATGTGTAGAAATCGTAGCTGAGAGCAGGGCCTCTGTCCAGGACGCAGGGTGTTGACCATTGGCGCGCCGGGGCGTTGCGAGATTGCCCGATTGCCGGACTGGCCTCTATGCTGCGCTTTGCATGGAGATCTACTGGCTGGGCCACGGCTGCTTCCGCTTGCGCGGCCGCGACTCCACCGTCCTCACCGACCCCTGCCCACCCTCGACCGGCTACCGCATCGGCCGCGTGAACGCCGACGTGGTGACGATCAGCAGCGACGACCCGGAGAGCAGCTACCGCCAGGCGGTGAGCGGCGAAGCGAAGGTCATTACGGGGCCGGGCGAGTACGAGGTCGGCGGGGTGCTGATCACGGGCATCAGGGCGGAGGGCCAGAAGGGGGCGCGCGACCGCAACGTCGCCTACGTCATCGAGCTGGACGACGTGCGCGTCTGTCACCTCGGCACCATGTCGCAGGTGCCATCGGCGGACGACGTGGAGGTGCTGGGCGCGGCCGACATCCTCATCATCCCGGTGGGCGGCAGCGGGCTCCTGGACGCGGGCAAGGCGGCGGAGACGGTGAGCCTGCTGGAGCCGAAGATCGTCATACCGATGCGTTACAAGACGGAGGCGTCGGCGGGCGCGCTGGAGCCGGTAGAGAAGTTCCTACGCGAGATGGGGGCGGAGGCGAAGACGCCGGAGCAGCGCCTGAGCGTGACGAAGAGCGGCCTGCCGCACGATACGACGGTGGTGCTGCTGAGCTACCGCGGCGCCTAAGGCAGACAAGCAAGCGGCCGAAGGAGTCAGTCATGCTCGGCGCAAGTGAGGTGATGGCCTTCGTAGCCACCAAAGACGCCGCGAAGGCGCGGCAGTTCTACGAGGGCATCCTGGGTCTGCGCTTCGTGGCGGATGAGCAGTTCGCGCTCGTCTTTGACTTGCACGGGACGATGCTGCGCGTGCAGAAGGTGGACTCGGTGGTCGTGGCGCCGAACACCGTGCTGGGCTGGCGCGTCGGCGACATCAAAGGCACGGCGCGGGGGCTCGCGGCGCGCGGCGTGACGTTCGAGCGCTACGAGGGCGTGGAGCAGGACGCGCTGGGGGTGTGGACGTCGCCGATCGGCGCGCGGGTTGCCTGGTTCAAGGACCCGGACGGGAACACGCTGTCGCTGACTCAGTTTGCGTAGCATTCGCTACGCATCTTCGTCCTTCGACAAGCTCAGGACTCATCTGCTCCGCCCGAGAGGAGGGTGGCTTCTGAGGGGACACCCCTCAGACTCCCCGTCAGGGGTTGCACCCCTGTACCCCGCATCGGCCTTATGCGCGGTAGCTTGCCCGTTTGCCCATTTGCCCGTATAGGAACGGGCTCGGCGGAGTCTGTGCGCCAGCTTGCCCGCTACGGCAGGTAGGCCAGCGGGTCGACGATGGCGCCGCTTACGTGCACCTCGAAGAGGAGGGTGGCTTCTGAGGGGACACCCCTCAGACTCCCCGTCAGGGGTTGCACCCCTGCACCCCGCATCGGCCTTATGCGCGGTAGCTTGTCCGTTTGCCCATTCGCCCGTATAGGAACGGGCTCGGCGGAGTCTGCGCGCCAGCTTGCCCGCTACGGCAGGTACGCCAGCGGGTCGACGACGGCGCCGCTTACGTGCACCTCGAAGTGGAGGTGGGGGCCGGTGGCGTAGCCGCTGCGGCCGCCGTAGCCGATGAGCTCGCCCTGGGAGACGCGCTCGCCGACGCTAACCGAGACCTTCGAGAGGTGGGCGTAGAGGGTCTGGTAGCCGTTGCCGTGGTCGATGACGACGTAGAGCCCGTAGGAGCAGCAGGCGTTGCCGCCGGCGAAGGTGACGACACCGGCCATGGCGGCGCCGACGGGCGCGTTGGGGTTGGCGTAGAGGTCGATGTCGATGCCCAGCGGGTGACCGGGGCCGTAGTAGCTCGATATGGGGCCGGTCGTCGGCCAGATGAGGCCGGAGGCGGAGCGCGGGCCTACGGAGGGCCGGCCGGAGCCACCGCCAGAGCTCGCGGGCGCCGGCGGCGCCGCGAGTTGGGTCGGGTTGGGGATGAGGAGCTCCTGGCCGATCTGCAGGCTATCGGGGTCTCTGAGGTTGTTAGCGGCGGCGATGGCCTTGACGGAGACGCCGTACTGGTCAGCGATGTCGCTGAGGGTCTCGGCGCTGAGGACGGTGTGGATGACGGCGTTGCGCGTCGGCTCTGCGGGTTCGTCTTCGTCCGCGGCCGCGGCGGCCTCCGCGGCCTCGGCGATGGCGTCGGGCGCCGTCGGGATGCGCAGCTTCTGACCGATCTGGAGGAGGTCGTTCTCGCTGGCGATGTCGGGCTTGTTGCTAGCGACGAGGAGCTCCCAGGAGGCTACGTCCTCGGTGCTCTTGAGGCCGAACTTGGCGGCGATGCCGGAGAGGGTGTCGCCTGCCTCGATGGTGTAGACGCAGTAGAGGGGGCTCTGGGAGGTGTCACAGGGGGGCTTGGCGTCGGCCGCCGCCAGAAGTGCGGCGCCCGCCGGGCCCTGGAGGAGCGTGCGGGAGGCGAAGGTGGCCTGGCTTTCGTCCTCCGGGGCAGGCTCTGAAGAGGCGGCGACGGTGCGCGGCGCCGGGTTCGCCGCGGAGAGGGCGAGGACCTCCTGGGCCGGCTTGGAGACGATGGCGCCGGAGAAGCTGAGGCCGTCCGCCGGGTTGGCGAGGCCGCTGGCGCGCGAGGTAGCGCGGCTCGGCAGGAACGTAGCGTAGAAGGCCGCCGAGACGGCGATGGCGATGACTACTGCGTGGAAGTAGGGCCTTCGAACTCGCCTGCTGACGCTTTGCCTGGCCGCTAGCCCGGGGCGGCGGGTGCTGGGTCGGGGCCGGGGAAGCCCGCTGGGCGTATCGGGAATACTACGTTACCTCCGCTTGACCGAGGGCCTGAGCCTCGGCCCGCTGCTAGCCTGGCGTAGTTCCGAGGTATTCTACACCGGCTTGTCAACACGTTTGTTACATACGGCACAAATGGACCGAGGAATATATGACTTTGCAAGGTCTTCCGGCGTTCTCTAACAGCGCGCCGTAGAAAGGCCAGGCTCAAGCCTGGCCTTCGGCGTGACAGAGGGGCGAAGAGCCGCGCTACGCCTCTTGCTTGAGGGTGGTGAGGAACTCGGCGTTGTCGTGCGTGCGGGCGAGGCGATCGAGCAGGCGCTCCGTGGCCTCGGTGGGGTTGGGCGAGTTGGAGGCGAGCATGGCGGTCATTCGCCGGACGAGCCAGACGTTGCGCAGCGTCTCCGGGTCGAGGAGGAGCTCCTCGCGGCGGGTGCTGCTGCGGGCGATGTCGATGGCGGGGAAGATGCGCCGCTCGGCGAGGCGGCGGTCGAGGTGCAGCTCCATGTTGCCGGTGCCCTTGAACTCCTCGTAGATGACCTCGTCCATGCGGCTGCCGGTGTCGATGAGGCAGGTGGCGATGATCGTGAGGCTGCCGCCCTCGTCCGTGTTGCGGGCGGCGCCGAAGAAGCGCTTGGGCGGGTAGAGGGCGATGGGGTCGATGCCGCCGGAGAGGGTGCGCCCGGAGGGCGGCATCGAAAGGTTGTAGGCGCGCGTCATGCGCGTGATGCTGTCGAGGAGGATGACGACGTCTCTGCCGCCCTCGACGAGGCGCTTGGCGCGCTCCAGAGCCATCTCGGCGACGTGGGCGTGGTCCTCCACGGGCTCATCGAACGTGGAAGCGACGACCTCGCCGTCGACGGAGCGGCGCATGTCCGTGACCTCCTCCGGCCGCTCGCCGATGAGCAGGACCATGAGGTGGATGTCCTCGTGACTATGCGAGACGCCGTTGGCGATGTTCTTGAGGATGAAGGTCTTGCCGGCCTTCGGCGGCGAGACGATGAGGCCGCGCTGGCCGCGGCCGATGGGCGAGATTAGGTCGATCATGCGCTGGGAGAGGTTGTCGGAGGAGGTCTCGAGGGCGATGAGTTCGTCCGGGAAGACGGCGGTGAGGTCAGCGAAGTGGGGACGGCGCTTGGCAACCTCGGGGTCGAGGCCGTTGACCGTGTCGACGCGCAGCAGGCTGTAGTACTTCTCGCTGTCCTTCGGCGCGCGGACGGTGCCGGTGACGAAGTCGCCGGTGCGCAGGCCAAAGCGGCGCACCTGCGACTGGGAGACGTAGACGTCGCTCATGCTTGCGAGGAAGTTCTCGCCGCGAAGGAAGCCGTAGCCGCCTTCGTCCAGGATCTCTAGGACGCCGGCGCGGAAGACCTGGCCTTCGCGCTCCGCCTGGGCGGCGAGGATGCGATAGATGTAGTCCTGCTTCCGACGCTGGTACTGGCCGAGCTCGACGCCGAAGGCGCCGGCGACGGTCGCCAGCTCCTCGCGGCTCATGCGCTCGAGGTCAACTAACTCAAAACGACGCTGCTCTACCGAGGTCATAGGGGTTTCCGTAACGTGACTACCTGGATTCGCGAGGACG
>DATBWN010000198.1:0-2403 GCA_036514755.1 Dehalococcoidia bacterium
GACGGCGAGGCCGTCCGCCTCGTGGCGGCGCAGCAGCGCCTCCATGGCCGGCAGCTCGCGCTTGCAGGGGATGCACCAGGTGGCCCAGAAGTTGAGCAGGACGGGGCGGCCGCGGAAGTCGGAGAGGCGCAGGCGGCGGCCATCGAAGGCGGAGAACTCGAAGTCGGGCGCCAGGTCACCCTGACGCAGGCCGACGCTCAAGCCGAGGGCGTTGGGCGTCTCGATCGAGGCGTCCGCCTCTTCGAGCGAGACGATCTCGCCGCGCGCGCCCGTGGTCGTCGCCTCATCGCTCTGGAAGAGGACGCCGGCTTGCCAGAGGCCCGCGAGGCCGAGGCCGACGACGAGCCCCGCCGCTGCGAGGCGGGCGAGGCTGCCGCGCGAGAGGGGAGGCGCCGGCTTGCCGGGGGCTTCGACTTGCGCCACGCCTCCAGGTTACGCCAAACCTCACCTCTGCTGCCGCTTGGCACGTCTCTCAGGCGGCGCTGCGGTCCTTCCTGCGCGCCTCGATCTCGCTGGCGGGAACGGGGCGGGCGCACTGGAGACAGCGCCACTCCCCCTCCTTGTTGTCTTCCAGGTAGGCGGCGCCGCCGCAGCGGGGGCACGCTCGCATCACTAGCTTTAGGCCGGGTCGCTTCATTGGTGGCCTCCTGACACGCCTCCCAGCCTACTCGGAGGTCGGGTTTCGTTCGGTTACGGGACTGCTACCTTCGCGTTAAGCTTCCGTAAAACCGGCGCCGGTACCGTCCTCGATCGCCGGCTGCTAGACTCGAAGTGTGAAGACGGCGCGCGCTATCCTCTTCGACATTGGCAGCACGCTCTGGAGCTCGCCGGCCGAAGACGCCGGCGCCCTCGCCTCCTGCTACGGCCGCGGCCGCGAGGCCCTGCTGCGCGCCCTGGACGACGTGCCGCCCATCGAAGCGCTCATCGAGGCGGTTGAAGGCTACTTCGCCGAGTGGGAGGAGACCTGGCGCCGCGACTCCAGCCTGGTGCTGCAGGCGCCGACGACGCGGTTCGTCGCAGAAGCGCTGGGCCGGATCGGCGTCGCACCCTCGCCCGAGGCGCTGGCCGAGTTCACGGACGCCATTCTCGAGACGAGCGTCCACACGGCGAAGGTGGAGCCGCCGGAGCCGGGGATGAAGGAGGCGCTGGCGGCGCTGCGCGAGCGCGGCCTGCGCCTGGGCTGCGTCTCCAACGCCTTCATGGCCGCGGCGACGCTGCACCGGATCATGGAGGAGCGCGGCCTGGGGCGGTTCCTGGAGCTGACGGTCTCCTCCTGCGAGCTGGGCTATCGCAAGCCCCACCCGCGGATCTACCAGGCGGCGCTTCGCGGCATGGGCGTCGCGCCCGGCGAGACCGTCTTCGTCGGCGACCGGCTGGACGCGGACGTCGAGGGGCCGGCGGCTCTCGGCATGCGCACCGTCCTAAGCTACCAGTACCGCCGGGAGGAGCTGGTCGGGGCGAAGGTTCGCCCCGACCACGTCATCCGCCACCTCAGCGAGCTGGTCGGCTACGTCGACGGGCTCCTCGAGCCCTAGATCTGGCCCGCGGCGGCCAGCGCCAGCACGAGCGCACCCAGCCCCACGCGGTAGACGATGAAGGCCGCCAGCGAGCGCACGCGCAGGAAGCGCAGCAGGAAGGCGATGGCCGCGTAGCCGACGACGGCCGCCGTCAGCAGGCCGACGCCGTAGACGGCGTAGTCGCGGCCGGCGTCGTCGGCGCCGGTGACGATGTCGAAGACCTGCTTGCCGCCCGCGAGGGCGATGACCGGCGCCGAGAGGAGGAAGGCGAATACGGCCGCCTCGTCGCGGCGAAAGCCGCCGAGCATGCCGGCGGAGATGGTGATGCCGGAGCGCGACACGCCCGGTATGAGGGCGACGCCCTGGGCGACGCCGATGACCAGCGCGTCGACGGGAGTGACGTTGAGCGCGTCGCGCTGTCGTCTGCCCCAGCGCTCCGCGGCGAGGAGCGGCAGGCAGAAGACGATGAGCATCGCGGCGACGAGCGCCGGCGAGCGGAAGGCGTCCTCCGCCGTGCTCTCCAGGGCGAGGCCGGCGATGCCGGCCGGCACGGTGCCGAGGAGCAGCAGCCAGGCGAGACGGGAGTGGGGCGTCGCCTGCCAGTCGCGCCGCCTCAGGCTCTGAAACCAGCCGCTGACGAGCTGGCGCATCGTGCCGCGGAAGTAGACGAGGACGGCGGCGAGCGTGCCGAGGTGGATGGCGGCGTCGAAGGGGAGGCCGAACTCATCCTGGGAGATGCCCAGCGCCTTCTCGACGATGACCAGGTGCCCGGTGGAGGAGATGGGCAGGAACTCCGTCAGCCCCTGGACGATGCCGAGGATCGCCGCCTCCACGATGTCAGGCACGCGTCAACCGTAGTCGCCCGCCGCTTTACTAACAATAGAAG
>DATBWN010000199.1:0-6584 GCA_036514755.1 Dehalococcoidia bacterium
AAGAAGCGCCGCCGCCAGCGAGTCCACGGCTTTCGCGCCCGGATGGCCACCTCCGACGGGCGCAGAGTTCTCCAACGACGTCGAGCGAAGGGCCGGACCCGTCTCAGCGTCTAGCGACCCCGAAGCCCCGCGACCGCCGGCTGGGGCGTCGCGCCGAGTTCGACCGCGTGTTTCAGGCTGGGCGGCACAACGGCGGCCGGCTGCTGGCGGTGCGATCCGTGAGGAACGACCTGGCGTGGAGCCGCTTCGCCTACTCGATACCGCGGCGGGTAGGCGGCGCCGTCGTGCGCAACCGGCTGCGACGGCGGCTGCGGGAGGCGCTGCGCTCGCTGCCTCTGCACGAAGGCTTCGACGTGGTAGTCGTCGCCCGGCCGGAGGCGGCGGCGGCGAGCTTCCACGCCCTGCGGACGGAGCTGACGCTGCTGCTGCGCCGGGCGCGCCTGGTGGACGCGCCGCCGGCCTGAGCGCGCGGCCCGCCCTCCTGCTGATCCGTCTCTATCAGCGCGCCGTCTCGCCGCGGGTGGGCAACGTTTGTCGCTTCCAGCCCAGCTGCTCTCACTACGCCTACGAGGCCATCGAGCGGCACGGGCTCCTGCGGGGCGGCTGGCTGGGCCTGCGCCGGCTGCTGCGCTGCCGGCCGCTGGCCGGCAGCGGCTACGACCCGGTCCCCAGCTGATGTTTCACGTGAAACAGCGCCCTGTCCTGAGCCTCCCGAAGGGGCGCCTCGCCCTCATCCTCGGCGTCTTCGTGCTGGCAGCGCTCCTTTCCGGCTGCGCCGGCACGGTGGGCAGCCGCGGCTGGGCGCCGCCCGTTCGCACCGACGACGAGCTCCTCGTCTCGACCGGCAAGGGCCGCCTCGACTCCCTGGACGCCGACACCTACGAGGGCCTCTGGCGCTTCCCCAACCAATGGGACCTCTCCGGCGCCGCCGGCCGCCTCAGCGGCATCTACGGCCCGCCCGTCGTCAACGCCGACGGCGTCGTCTTCGTCGGCGACTACAACGGCTATGTCTACGCCTTCCGCCCCGCCGACCTGAGCCGCACGACGGAAGGGGAGCCGCCCGCGGCGTCCTTCAAGCTCAGCGAGAAGATCATCGGCGGCGTAGCCCTGGACGAAGCCAGCGACACGCTGTTCGTCGCCGCCGGCAGCAGCCTCTACGCCATCCGCGCCGACGACCTCGTCGCCCGCATCCGCGACGAGAAGGCCTCCGTCACCGTCGCCCGCCTATTCAAGGCCGGCGGCGAGATCTGGAGCACACCCGTCCTCGCGAGCGGCAAGCTGCTAGTCTCCTCCCTCGACGGCAACCTCTACGCCGTCGACGCGCGCAGCGGCAGCCAGCTCTGGCGCTTCTCCGCTGGCAAGTCGCTCGCCTCCACGCCGGTCGTCTCCGGCGGCGTCGTCCTCGTGGGCGGCTTCGACGGGCGCCTGCACGCCGTCGACCTCGACTCGGGCGACGAGGCGTGGTCCTTCACGGCGTCGAACTGGGTCTGGAGCCGCCCGTACGTCGCCGGCGAGCGCGTCTACTTCGGCGACTTCGACGGCAACCTTTACGCCGTCGAGCTGAGCAGCGGCACGCTCGCCTGGAAGGCCAGCCTCGGCAGGGGCGCCATCCGCGGCTCGCCGGTCATCACGGCGGGCGTCGTCGTCGTGGCGACGGAGGAGGGCTGGCTGCTGGGCATCGACCCGTCGTCGCAGGCGAAGCGCTGGGAGAAGGAGCTCGACGCCTCGCTCAACGGCGACCTGGTGGCGGACGGCGAGACCGTCCTCATCGCGCCTAGCGGCTGCGTCACGCCGGCGGGCACGGAAGAGAAGGTCTACTACGCCAGCGTCAACGCCGCCACCGGCGAGCTGCGCAGCGCCTCGGGTGTGTGCTGATGGACCTCATCGGCTACATCTTCAATACCTTCCTCATCGACCCGCTGGTGAACCTCTTCGTCATGTTCACGGCGCTGACGGGCAACGCCGGCCTCGCCGTGATCGTCGTCACCGTCCTCATCCGCCTCGCGACGATGCCTTTGACCTTCAGGCAGATGCACACGCAGCGCATGATGGCGGCGGTGGCGCCGCGCATGCAGGAGATCCAGAAGCGCTACAAGGACCCGCGTCGCCGCTCCGAGGAGCAGATGAAGCTCTACCGCGAGGCGGGCATCAGCTTCCAGGGCTGCTTCTCGAGCATGCTGCTGCAGATGCCGATCCTCTTCGCGCTCTACCGCACGTTCAGCCTCGCCGTCGGCGAGACGCCGGAGGCGCTGATCAAGGTATCGGAGCGGCTGTACTCCTGGAGCTACCTGCGCGAGAGCATGCCCCTGCCGGCCGACTTCCTCTGGCTCCACCTCGGCCGGCCCGACCCGCTGTTCATCCCGGTCCTCGTGGCGGCGACGACCTACGTTTCGCAGAAGATGGCGACGATGCCGCCGGTGGACGAGCGCCAGCGGGCGCAGACGGGGATGATGAACGTCCTCATGCCGCTGATGTTCGGCTGGTTCACCATCAATCTGCCCAGCGGCCTCGGACTATACTGGATTCTGTCCGGAATCGCGCAGATGGTAATACAGTACGCGTACGTCGGCGGCGGGCCCTTCAACTGGCGCGCCCTCATCGGGCTTTCCCAGGAGCCGGTGCTGCCGCGCGCCATGGAGGTGCGACAGGCGCAGCAAGAGAAGGTGAAGCATCTGGGACGCGCCGAGGAAGAGGCCGCCCGCGAGGAGCCGCAGCCGCAAGCAAAGGAAACCGGTCGTCGTCGGAGGAGGTACGCCAGTGGAAGGCGTAGAGGCCGAAGGTAGGACTGTCAGCGAGGCCACGGATAACGCGCTCGAGACGCTGGGCCTGAGCCGGGAGGAGGTGCAGGTCGAGGTGCTCAGCGAGGGGCGGCCTCGCCTGCTGGGCTTTCTCGGCGAGCCTGCGCGTGTCCGCGTTACGCCGCTACGAGATATAGCCAGTGCGGCGGCAGCGGCACCTCGGCCAGAAGCGCCGCCTGTTGCCGAAGAGGAGCTAGAAGAGGAAGAAGAGCTCGAGGAGCTAGAGGAGGAAGAAGAGCTCGAGGAGCTAGAAGAGGAAGAAGAGCTCGAGGAGCTAGAAGAGGAAGAAGAGCTCGAGGAGATGCCGCCGGAGCTCCTGCGGCGGGCGCGGGCGCCGGCGCCCGCCCAGCCGCCGCCGGTGCCGGTAAGCGAGGCGGACGTCCAAGCCGCCGTCGACGTGCTGGTGAACCTGCTGCGCCTCATGGGCGTCGACGCGACGGTGACGCCGCGCGCCCCCGAGACGCCCGGCGACGGCCTCGGCATGATTGAGGCCGTGCTGGACATCGACGGGGAGGACCTCGGCATCCTCATCGGCCGGCGCGGCCAGACGCTCACGTCGCTGCAGTACCTCCTCAACCTCATCGTCAGCAAGCAGGCGAAGCGCCGCGTCGCCTTCGGCGTCGACGTCGACGGCTACCGCCGCCGGCGCGAGGAGACGCTGGTCGCACTCGCCCGGCGCACCGCCGCCCGCGTGCGAGGCACGGGCCGCTCCATCACTCTGGAGCCGATGCCGCCCAACGAGCGGCGCATCGTTCACATTGCCCTGGCCGACGACCCGGCGGTGATGACGGTCAGCATCGGCGAGGGCGACGACCGCAAGGTAGCGATAACGCCCACCCGTTAGGCAGGCGCCATGACGCCGGACTTCCTCGTCGTTGGGCATATCGTCAAGGATATAACTACATCCGGCTGGCGGCCGGGCGGGAGCGTTTACTACGCCGCCGCCCAGGCGCGTCGACTCGGCCTCGGCGTCGCCGCCGTGACCAGCTGCGCCAGCGACCTCGACCCGCCGGCCATCCTCGCGGACATCCACTGGCGCGTCGTCCCGAGCGCCCAGACCACGACCTTCGAGAACCGCTACGCGGACGCGCGGCGCACGCAGCGCGTTCTCGCCCGCGCGATGCCCCTCTGCCTCGAAGACATCCCGCACGACTGGCGCGCGGCGCCCACCGTCCTCCTCGGCCCCGTGTTCCACGACGTGGACGCGTCGCTGCCGGCGCTGCTGACGCGGCCGGGCGCGCTCGTCGGCCTCGGCGCGCAGGGCTGGCTGCGAAGCCTCGAAGACGACCACGTCAAGCCGGGCCGGGTCGAGCCCGACGCTCCCTGGCTCGCCGGCGACGTCCTCTTCGCCTCGGACGAGGACGTCGAGGACGCCGGCGCGGTCGGGGCATGGAGCCGCCGCCTGCCCATCGTCGTCCTGACGCGGGGACGCGGCGGCTGCACGGTCTGGGCCGGCCCCAGCCGCCTGGACCTGCCCGCCTACGCCATCGACGAGATCGACGCAACGGGCGCCGGCGACGTCTTCGCCGCCGCGTTTCTCGTCCGCTACCAGGAAACGGCGGACGCAGGCATCGCGGCCCGCTTCGCCAGCGCCGCGGCCGCCCTGTCGCTGCGCGGCGAAGGCGTCAGCGCCATCGCTGTGCGGCCCGAGATCGACGCGCTGCTCTACAGGCGGCCGGTGGCGAAGGTATGGGCGTGATCATCGCCATCGCCAACCAGAAGGGCGGCGTCGGCAAGACGACGACGGCGATCAACCTCGGCGCCGAGCTGGCGGCGCGCGGCGTCGCCTGCCTGCTGGTCGACCTCGACCCGCAGGCGAACGCCACGGCTGGCCTTGGCCGCACGGACCGCGACCGGCCCACGGTCTACGACGTCCTCATCGACGAGCTGCCGCTGGCCGATATCCTCTGCGCGACGCCGCAGGCCGGCCTCGACCTGGCGCCTTCGGGCCCCGACCTCGCCGGCGCCGAGGTCGAGCTCGTGCCGGCGATGGCGCGCGAGCAGCGCCTCAAACGCGCCCTGGAGCCCGTCGCCGGCCGCTATGACGCCGTGATCATCGACTGCCCGCCCTCGCTGGGCCTGCTGACGCTGAACGCGCTCAGCGCCGCCAGCGAGGTCATCGTCCCCGTCCAGTGCGAATACCTGGCGCTGGAGGGGCTGGGCCAGCTGACGCGCACCCTGGAGGCGGTGCGGCGCAACCTCAACCCGCGCCTGCACCTGGGCGGCCTGCTCCTGACCATGTACGACAGCCGCACGAACCTCTGCCAGCAGGTGGCCGCCGAGGTGCGCAGCCATTTCCCCCGCACCTTCGCGACGATCATCCCGCGCAGCGTCCGTCTGAGCGAGGCGCCGAGCCATGGCCTGCCCATCAGCCTCTACGCCGCCTCATCGCCGGCGGCGAAGGCGTACGCCGCCTTCGCCAGCGAGGTCATGGAGGCCCTGCTGCCGCAGCGCCTACCTGGCCCCGAGGCAGGAGCGAGAGTCGAGGCGAAGCGATGAGCCCGCGCCGCAGCGGCCTCGGCCGCGGCCTGGAGGCCCTCATCCCCGACCTGCAGCCTGCCGTCGAAGAGGTGGACGTCGACCTCATCGCGCCGAACCCGCAGCAGCCGCGCACGGCCTTCGACCCGGAGAGCCTGGCCGAGCTGGCGGAGAGCATCCGCGAGCACGGCATCATCCAGCCGCTCATCGTCAGCCGGCCGGCGGCCGGCGGCGCGCCCTACCAAATCATCGCCGGCGAGCGGCGGCTGCTGGCGGCGCGCCAGGCCGGCCTGGCGCGCGTACCGGTCATCGTCAGGGAGGCGAGCTCGCAGGCGCTGCTGGAGCTGGCGCTGGTGGAGAACCTGCAGCGCGAGGACCTCGGCCCGCTGGAGGAAGCCGGCGCCTTCCGCCGCCTCGCCGACGAGTTCGGCCTCACCCAGGAGGCCATCGCCGGCCGCGTCGGCCGCAGCCGCTCGGCCGTCGCCAACTCCCTGCGCCTGCTGACGCTCTCGGCCGAGATCCGGGCGAGCCTGGCGCGCGGCGAGATCACGGCCGGCCACGCCCGCGCCCTGCTGGGCATCGACGACGCCGCAGAGCGGCGCCGCGCCTGGCGGCGCATCCTCGAGGGCCACCTGACGGTGCGCGACGCGGAGTCGCTGGCGAAGCGCCGGGCCAAGAGACGGGTCGCGGCGCGCCCGCGGCCGTCGGCCGACCTCGCAGCGATCGAGGAGAAGCTGCGCGGCTCGCTGGGGACGAAGGTGGAGCTGCGCCGCGGCCGCAAGGGCGGCCGGCTCGTCATCCACTTCTTCAGCGACGAGGAGCTGGAGGCTATCATCGAGAGGCTGAGCTGAGGGCTCTCTTCCTTCATGTCATTCTGAGCGAAGCGAAGAATCTGGTGTCGACGACAGTCCCGCTTGCAGACGGAACCAGACCCTTCGCTGCGCTCAGGGAGACATCCTCTCGGCACGCTGGAGGAAACATGGACCGGCTGGAGATAATCGAGGCGCTGAAGCACCTGCCGGACCGGGTGGAGGCGGAGGTCGCGGGCCTGCCCGAGGCCGCGCTCAGCCGCCGGCCGGCCGAAGGCGAATGGTCGATCAAGGAGGTCGTCGGCCACCTGCGCTACGACGCCGAGATCCGGCAGAAGCGCCTCTACGCCGTCTGGAGCCTCACGGACCCCGTCTTCACGCCTTACGACGAAGTCGCCTCGGTGCGAGAGCACGACTACCAGGAGGCAGACATCGGCACGCTCATCGCCGAGCTGCGGCGCTTCCGCCTTCAGACCGTCGACCTGCTGAGCCACGCCGT
>DATBWN010000200.1:0-2241 GCA_036514755.1 Dehalococcoidia bacterium
GCCGGCGGGCGGCGCATGCGCGGCGGCGTGCGCTACCAGCCGGGGCGCAGGGGCGCTAAGTACAGGCGCTAGGCCGGCCCGCCCGGCATCGCCTCGCCGGTCTCCAGCAGTGTCTTCAGGTTGCTCAGCGTCCACATCCAGCCGCCGGCTACGCGCCTGTAGGTCGCCGTCTCCCCTTCGAAGCCGTCGTGGATGACCGTCACCTTCGTTACGCCGGCCCGCGTCGGCTGCAGCTCCCAGGTGACGCGCGTCGGCGCGTCCGCCGCCAGCTGCGGGTCGTAGAGCATGCGGAAGGTTAGTACCAGGCGTCGCGGCGGGTCGGCTTCCACGACGTCGCCCTCAATGAGGACGGCGCCGTCCGCCGAGAGCGACCGCCACGACGAGCCGGCGTGCCAGTCGGACTCGGT
Source organism: Dehalococcoidia bacterium (assembly GCA_036514755.1). Taxonomy (GTDB): domain Bacteria; phylum Chloroflexota; class Dehalococcoidia; order DSTF01; family WHTK01; genus WHTK01. The sequence goes on from DATBWN010000200.1 coordinate 408, forward strand.
GCGGGCGCCGAAGGAGTAGCGGGCGGTGAACTCCGGCTGCGTGATCGCGTCCCAGACGCGCTCCGCCGGGGCGTTGATGTAGACCTCGTAGACCTGCCTTGGCCTCGCCGCGGTTGCCATCTTGTCTCCTTCTTCCAGCGCTGCTTTGAGGTCGGCGAGGGCGCTGACCCGCGCAGCGTCGTACTTGCCGATCCAGCGGTCGTAGAGCAGCTGGATCGGTACGGGGTTCAGGTAGTGGAGCTTCTCGCGGCCGACCTTGCGCGTCGTCACCAGGCTCGCAGCTTCGAGGACGCGCAGGTGCTTCATGACGCCGAACCGGGTCATGGCAAGCTGCGACTGCAGCTCCTTCAGCGTCCGGCCGTCGCGCTCGAAAAGCTGGTCCAGGAGCAGTCGGCGCGTCGGATCGGCCAGGGCCTTGAAGACCCCGTCATCCTCCACGCCGGCGATGATATGTGACCGCATGGTCACATGTCAAGCCCCACGACAGCTCCCGGTGGCAGGCCCTTCCCCTTCGCCCGCGAAGGCGTAAACTTGGGGACGCAGCATTCCAACCTAAGGGAGGAGTAACCATGTACGGCACCGTCGCTACCCTGCGCCTCAAGCCCGGTTCGGCTGAGAAGCTCAACGAGATGTCGGAGCGCTGGTGGAAGGAGCGCGCGCCCAAGGTGAGGGGCGCCGTCTCCCAGACCGTCTACCGCACCGACCGCAACCCGAACGAGTACATCATGGCCGTCGTCTTCGAGAGCAAGGAGGCGTACGTCGCCAACGCCAACGACCCGGAGCAGGACAAGTGGTTTCAAGAGCTCCGCGCCCTGCTCGACGCCGACCCTACCTGGGTCGACGGCGAGGTCGTCTCGCACGTGCAGGCCTAACCGCCGCCTGGCCAGGCGTCGCTCCCCGCCATCGCCCGCTGACCATAGAGAGGACCGGCAGACGTGAACCAGCCCACGGAAGAGGTCGCCCAGTACCTGAAGGAGCACCGCCTCTGTGTCTTCGCCACGGGGCGCAAAGACGGCTCGCCGCAGCAGTCGCTCATCGGCTATCAGTTCGATGGCAAGGAGATGCTCCTGGGCGGCCAGGCCACGTCCTTTAAGATGCGGAACCTGCGCCGCCAGCCGCGCTGCTCGATGGCTGTCATCGATGGTCGGCGCGTGCTGCTCGTCTACGGCCGGGCCGAGCTGGTGGAGGACGAGGCGGCGATGGCGAAGCTGCAGGAGCGCTTCGGCCCGCGCGAGGGGCCGCCACGACCGCAGGGCGGCGAGGTCGCGGCGCCGCGGCCGCCGCGGCCGATGGGCCCGCGCGTCAGCATCCTCTTTACGCCGGAGAAGTACATCGCCGAGCGCATGAGCGGCTAGAGTTGATGCGCGCCGGCCGCCCGAAGGAAGGGGAAGGACCATGGTCGCGGTTGCCGATTGGATAGAAGCGAGGCCGGAGGAAGCCGGCATCTCGTCGCAACGCCTGGAGACGCTCAGGCGGGTCGTTCAGGGCTGGGTGGACGAGCGCCTCATCCCTGGCGCCGTCACCGCCGTCGCGCGGCGCGGCAAGGTCGTCCACTTCGAGACCTACGGAAGCATGGACGACGAGGCCGGCAAGGCGATGCGGCCGGACGCCATCTTCCGCATCTACTCGATGACGAAGCCCATCGTCAGCCTGGCGCTGATGCTGCTCTACGAAGAGGGCAAGTTCCACCTGGACGATGCCGCCTCCAAGTTCATCCCGGAGTTCAAAGACCTGAAGGTCTTTGCCGGCGGCACCGCTGACGACTATCGGATCCGCCAGCCAGAGCGCGAGATGACTGTGCGCGACCTACTAACGCACATGTCAGGACTTACGT